>JAFKFP010000224.1 GCA_017308185.1 bacterium
CGCCGCGTTCGTGGACGAGCCGCGCGCGCAGGATGATGGGCTGAGGTGCCGCGCGTGATAGGGCGGAGACTGCCGCTGCGCCGGGCGGCCGTCCGCTTCAGCGCGCTGCAACGGCTGTTTATTGTCCTCGCGATCTTCGGGCCGGGCGTGATCACCGGGATCGTGGACGATGATGCGACGGGAATCGCCGGGTATTCGCTCGCGGGCGCTCATTACGGCTACGTGCTCGTCTGGGCGCTGATTCCCGTGTGCATCGCGCTCATCGTTGCGCAGGAGATGGGTGCACGTATGGGCGTCGTGACGGGGAAGGGCCTGGCCGACCTCATCCGCGAGCGATTCGGCGTACGTATCACACTGCTGGCGATGGTGACGCTGCTGATCGCAAACGGTGCGACCACCATCGCGGAGTTCGCCGGTGTAGCCGCTGCGGCGGATCTCTTCGGAGTGTCGCGGTTCATCCTCGCACCGGCGGCGGCACTCGTCGTCTTCGCTGTAGTCTCGTTCGGCACGTACCGCAAAGTCGAACTCGTGCTGCTAGCGGTATCGCTGGTGTCCCTCTCGTACGTCATCACGGGCTTTGTGGCGCAGCCGCACTGGGGGCAGGTGGCGCAGGGTGCGTTCGTGCCGCGCGTGCACCTGACATTGCCGTTCCTCACCCTGCTCATCGGGCTCATCGGGACGACGATCACTCCATGGCAGCAGTTCTATGTGCAGTCGGCGATGGTGGATAAGGGCCTGTCGGAGCGCGACCTCAGACGAGCGCGCGCCGACGTTGCTGTGGGGTCGACGCTCACCAACGTGATTGCGTTCTTCATCATCGTCACGACAGCGGCGACGCTTTACGTCACGGGGAAGCCTGCGGACACGGTGACGGACATCGGCCAGGCACTCGAGCCGCTGGCCGGCGATTTTGCAGCGCGGCTCTTCGCGATTGCGCTGCTGAATGCGTCATTGATGGCGATGGCGATCCTGCCACTGAGCACCGCCTATGCGATCTGCGAAGCGTTTGGCTGGGAGCGGTCGGTGAACCGGCCGGTGCGAGAGGCTCCGATCTTCTTCGGCCTGTTTGGCGGGCTGCTTCTGATTGGCGTGGCGGCGGTGCTCATCCCGGGTGTGCCGCTCCTGTTCCTGCTGTTTCTTCCAAACGTCGTGGGGGCCATCCTGCTGCCGATCATCCTGGTCCTCACGCTGCGGCTCGTGAACGACCGCCAGGTAATGGGCCGGTTCGTCAACAATCGGGTCCAGAACGTATTGGCGTGGGCCACGACGGTGGTCTTGATTGTGTTGACCGTCGCTTACGCGGTACTGGCGATCGTGGAACTTCTGTAGCGCGCGAGCGCGCTACAGGACTGCCGTCGCTCAGGCGTTATCGGACATGGTGAAAGGCGGATACTTGTCCGTGAGGAGCCCGATGTAGGCCTGCATGCGGATGTTCCACCGGAGATAGCCGGCGAGGAAGTTATGGAGGCCCTCGGGCACATTCCCGGTGAAGATGGCAATGAGCCAGCAGACGAAGACGATGGCGCGGGACGCGTAGCCCAGGAGCGAGACGATGATCATGTGCGGGATCGCGAGCAGCACCCGGAAGAAGACCGTGAGCCGGTTCCGGCCCGCGAGATCTTCGGCAGCGAGGAAGCGCACGGGATAGTTGAGGTCGTCGTCGAGCGAGAACGGTGGGTACTTGTCAGTCATCAGGTACAGGTACGACTGGACGCGCAAGCTCCAGCGTTGCGCCCCCGCGCAGAAGCGGAACATTCCGGCGGGGAACCTGGCGGTAAAGACGATTATGAACCAGGCGATGATGGTAACTACAGCCGATGCGATTGCCACAAAGGCAAGAACGATGACGGCGGGGATGGCGATGAGCAGCCGGAAAAACACGGTGAGCCGGGATTGTTGCTGCGGCGGCGCGAAGAGCGCCCGCACTGGATAGCCAGAACTGGGGGTGGCAGAAACGGTCGTCATGGCAAGCCTCCGGATGCGATTAAACGGCCAGATTTGAGCGGGAGTGTGGGCTAAAGGAAGCGGTTTGTCGAGGGCCGACTAGCCAATAATCGTGAGCCTACTGGCGATAACAGACTGCCAGATGCGATTGCCGTCTGTGCCGCCGAGTAGTTCTTCGGGTGCGCGTTCGGGGTGCGGCATCATGCCAAGCACGTTCCCACGCGGATTGATGATGCCGGCGATATTGTTGACGCTGCCATTTGGGTTCGAGGCAGGCGTGGCATCGCCGCGCGCGTCGCAGTAATGAAAGATGACACGGCCCTCGGACTCGAGCATGGCGAGCGTATCCGCATCAGCCTGATAGTTCCCCTCACCGTGGCTGATGGGGATGCGGAGGACCTCGCCGGGGGCTATCCCGTCCGCCCACGGCGTGGCGCCGCCATCCCGCCGCAGGAAGCCCCATTCGCAGCGAAATTGAAGGCTCTCATTGCGGATGAGGGCGCCCGGGAGGAGCCCGCTCTCACAAAGAATCTGGAAGCCGTTACAGATGCCGATGACGGGTTTGCCTGCCTCGGCGAAATCAACGACCGCCTCCATAACGGGTGAGAACCTGGCGATGGCGCCGGAACGGAGATAGTCGCCATACGAAAATCCGCCAGGAAGCACGACGGCATCGAACCGGGCGAGGTCCGTGGTCCTGTGCCATATGATTTCGGCCTCATGCCCGAGGACATCGTGGAGGGCGTGGTAGGTATCACGGTCACTCCAGGTGCCGGGGAAGCGGACTATGGCGAAACGCATGATCGTATGGTAGCCGGTACACGGCGCGCAGTCCCGGACGGCGCGCAGCCCGTCCGCACTGCGTTGGAGTCTCATCAGGCGCGGCTATCGGACACCAGGGAGCGAATCTCCACGAGCCAGGCCGGCGATCTCCTCGGGCGTGGGATCGGGGTAGGGAAGGCGGGGATGGTAGACCGCACGAAGGGTCGACTTAAACGAGGCGGCCACGTCCTGGAGTTCGCGGAGGGTAATGTCACACTCGTCGAGTTGGCCTTCGGCCAGGCGCTCGGCGAACACAGCGTCGATACTCGCTTCGATCTTGTCCTGGCCCTGGCCCTGGCCGGCACGCACCACCGCTTCGCAGGAATCGGCCAGCATGACGATGGCTGCCTCGCGCGTCTGCGGCCTCGGGCCCGTGTAGCGGTATGGTTCGGGATCGATGCCATCGGCCGCCTGGACTGCTTTGCGGTAGAAGTAGGTAACAAGGCGGGTACCGTGATGCTGAGGAATGAAGGCACGGACGGCATCGGGGAGGTGGTAGCGGCGGGCCATATCGATCCCGCTGGTGACGTGTTCGCGGATGATGCGGGCACTGGCCTCGTTGGAGAGGCCGTCGTGTGGGCTGGTTGCTCCATCGAGCATGTTCTCGACGTAGAAGCCGGGTTTCGCGAGCTTGCCGATGTCGTGGTAATAGGCGCCAGCGCGCGCGAGGAGACTATCGGCGCCGATCCGGTCCGCGCCACGTTCGGCAAGTGCGCCAACCATCATGCTGTGGTGATACGTGCCGGGCGCTTCATCTTGCAGCCGTCGCAGGAGCGGGTTGTCGGACTGTGTGAGTTCGAGCAGCTGCAGACGCGTGGTGATGCCAAACGCCATCGCGAGTAAGACGAAGATAGTGAGCGCGACAGCAGCGGAGGCCACGCCGTTGATACCGGCCGCAACCGCAATCCAGATAAGTGAAACGTTCGAGCGCGGCGTGCCGATCAACCAGAAGATCACCATCGCAGCTGCTGCCACCACTGCAACAACGACGGCGGCGACAGCATAACGGCCGAGCCGTTCGGCGCGCGCGACAACGACGGCGCCGGCGAGGCCGGTGGTAATGTACGTGGTGGCGAGCGCGAGCGCCTGTAGAGATGTGGTGAACGAAGAGCCTGCGAGTTCGGGATTTGTGCTCCCGGTGATGACGGCGAAGAGGCCGCCAATCGTCGCGACGAGTGCCGCGAACGAAAGGTCTGCGAAGGCGGCGGCCACCATTGCTGCAGCGGCCACCGGAATGCCGAACGCGAGATAGTGCTGCTGCGAATCGGGTGTGAGGACGGGGAAGAGGATGCGTTCGACCGCGAGTGTTGCGACGAGAACCAACCCGATGAGCAACATGCGGCGATGCACCGGTGTGGCAAAGGGCTGGAACCGCCACGTATAGACCGCGAGTGCGAGCCCAAAGAGGCCGGCGATGACCGCGCCGCCGGCGAAATCCCAGAAGTTGTAGCCGCCGCCGATCACCCCGCCGGCTTTCAGCTTTTCAAGCACGCCGGCATCGACGGTATCGCCCTGGGTGACAATCGATTGGCCACGGGTGAGGCTCAGCGTCACGGGCTTAACGCCCTTGCGGGCGGCCTGTTCGGCAGCCTCAAGCTTCGACTGATCGACGGTCGTGTTCGGGATGACGAAGGCATCGAGTACGGTCACAAGCGCGGAGTACTGAGGTTGCGGCGGGGGAGCGACAGCACTATCGGTGACGAAGGCGACGACGAGACTGTTCGTGGCGGCCGATTGGGTCTGGGGGTCGCTCGCAGGCAGGATCGGTTTACGCATGATGGCGTCGAGGTCACTAACCACGCGGGAACGCACATCGGAGAACTGGCTGTCGGACAGGCTCACGAGCGTGGCACGGGTGTTCGCGCTCACATTGGGTGCACCGCCAAGGATGTTGACCTGGTCCTGTTTCTGGGCGAGCGAGAGATTCTCGCGTCCGCGAATCGCGGCGACCTGCGCGAGGAACTGGCTCGCGGCGGACACCTGCGCTGCCGCCACGGTTGTATCTGCCGGATGGGCATACGGGCTCGGGTCCGCCGCAATCTTGGCCGCGGCTTCATCGCGGGCGGCGTTGGTCGCGACCTGTGACACGAAGCTCGCATCGTGCGCGGCGCTCAGGCTTCGGGGTGCGACATCACCGACCTGCAGCGTCTGGTTGAGCGGTGCCGGTAGCGGTACGACGAGCACGAGGAGTGCGAGCGCCACCAGCGCCCCAAACAGGGCAGCGAGTGTGGGCGAGACAAAATGCGGACGGCGGCGCTGATTCATGCTCTCCAAACATGATACCGGTAATGGAGAACAGGGAACGGAGAACAGGGCATATGGCCGATAGCCATCGTGTCCGCTCAGCCCAGGAGGCGGCGCACGATCTCGTTAATGGCCCGTCCATCGGCGCGGCCGGCGAACTGCTTCACGAGAGGCGGCATGACCTTGCCGATGTCTCGCGCGTTCGTGGCGCCGGTTTCAGCGATGAGGGCACGAGCTGCTGCTTCAATTTCGTCTTCCGAGACCTGCTCGGGCAGATAGGCTTCGAGGATGTCGAGTTCGCCCTGCTCCTGGGCAACGAGGTCGGGCCGGTTGCCCTTCTCGAACTCGGCGATGCTCTCGCGACGCTGCTTGGCCTGTTTCTGTACGACCGCGACGACGCCCGCGTCATCAAGTGGGTGTCCGGCTTCGATTTCGGTGTTCTTGATGGCGGCGATGAGCATCCGGAGAGCGCTCTTGCGCACTTCCTGGCGTGCACGCATGGCATCAGCGAGTTCGGACTGGATCTGCTCTTTCAGGGTGGTCATGTGGGTCGCTCCGGGAGAGCTGACAGGCCCGGAGGACCGGGCCTGTTCGTGAATGAATTGATGACCAGCGAACCTAGCGGCGGCTGGCGGCGCGTGCTTCGCTCCGAAGCTGCTTCTTGCGCAACTTACGAAGACGGGCGGCTTCCTTCTTCTTCCGCTTGACGCTCGGCTTTTCGTAATGCTCGCGGCGGCGCGCTTCAGCAAGGATGCCATCCTGTTGGACGCGTTTGTTGAAGCGCTTGACAGGAACTCTCACCCCGCCTTCTTGCGTGGAACATCGCGCTCACGAGAGCGCCGCAGAGGTTTACGGTATCACGACCGTGGGCGGGGAGGCTACTTTGTATAGCGCCCGAGTTCGACCGGGGCTCGAGCCACGATTGGGGCTGGCGCGGTCTGAGGCCCCTGGCGGTTACGACATTCTCGCGTCGGCGTTCGCCGCTGGCCGCCAGCCGGCATTCCCCTGGGCGAGTGGCAGCGTGACCAGCGGGGATCTCTGTTGACCGGGTGGCGCGACACCGGCAAGAATGCGCTTCGTGCTAGCAAAGGTATTCAGCTGTGCTGTGATTGGCCTTGATGGCGAGTTGGTTGAAGTCGAAGTAGACATCAACCGAGGCGCGCTCCCTACGACAACCATCGTCGGATTGCCGGACACGGCGGTGCAGGAGTCGAAGGAACGTGTACGTTCAGCCATCAAGAACAGCGGGCTGACGTGGCCATCCGCTTCTCGCGTGACCGTGAGCCTGGCCCCGGCGACGACACGAAAGGAAGGGCCGGGATACGACCTCCCCATCGCCGTCGGCGTGCTGTTGGCCAGCGGACAGGTCGTCGCTGATATCTCCGATGCGGTGTTCATTGGCGAGACAGCGCTCAATGGCGACATCCGTCCCACACGAGGGGTCCTGCCGATGGTCGCGGTGGCACGTGACCGTGGCATGCGGCGCGCATTCGTGCCCGCCGAAAATGCGCCCGAGGCGGCGCTTGTCCGCGGCATCGCGATCTTTGCTGTGAGCAGCCTATCCAGTCTTGCTGCGCACCTGCTCGGCGCGGATATCCTCCCGGCGTTTGTCCCGCCGCCAGCGGAAGCAGCAGAGCGTGCGCCATCCATCGACTTCGCGGACGTGGCGGGCCAGGAGCATGTGAAGCGCGCCATCGAGGTGGCCGCGGCGGGTGGGCACAACCTGGTGATGCGGGGGCCGCCGGGCAGCGGTAAGACGCTGCTCGCCCGGGCAACTCCCTCAGTGCTACCTGAGATGACCGATGATGAGGCGATCGAAGTCACACGGATCTATAGCGTTGCCGGCTTGCTGGCGCCCGGCAGCGGTATGATACAGGTGGCGCCGTTCCGGGCCCCACACCACACTGTCTCGAACGCGGGACTGATCGGCGGCGGGTCGGTGCCGCGGCCAGGTGAGATCACGCTTGCCCACCGGGGCGTCCTGTTCCTCGACGAACTGCTCGAATTCGACCCGCGGGTCCTCGAGATGCTCCGGCAGCCGCTGGTGGACCGGACGGTCACCATCAGCCGTGCTCGCACGGCGTGTACGTTTCCCGCGAACTTCATGCTCCTCTCGGCGTATAACCCGTGCCCGTGTGATCCAAGACTCGACCAGGATAGCGGTATTCAATCACGATGCGTAGGTGACGGTTCCCGTCCTCCCCGACGGGGGTATAGACGGTTATGCCAGCGACAAGGTAGCCGACGATCTCGAACAGCTGGTCCTCGGTGAGCCCCGCATCGAGCCGACGCGCGAGTTCCTCTCGCAGATTCCCAGTGACGATCTGGTCCGGCTCAGCAGCAGCCAACTCGACCAGCCGCGCCTCGACACCTGCCCGCTCCTGCGCCATGCACGTCTGCTGGTCTTCGTAATCAGCTTCTGAGAGCAGCCCCCGCACCAGCAGGTGCACCAGACGCTTGTGCCGCTCCTCGAACTCGCCAAGGGCAAGCTGCAGCGCGCCGATCTCCTCCGCCCGCGTGTCCCGGCCGGCGGCCCGGCGAACTTCCGCCTCCAGCTCGTCAAGGATGTCTCCCGGCTCCCGGAGGAACCGTGCGATATCGTCGAGAATCTGTGGCTCGAGCCAGTTGCCGTTGACCTGCTTACCCGGACACTTGCCCTGCCACTTGCTTCGGAACCGCTGGCGGCCTCCGCAGGAGTACCAGGCCACACCATCGCGAGCGTGCCAGCTGCCGGAGTATCGAAGGCCACATTCTCCACACCGGATGAGCGACTTCAGTAGGTAGCGCCGGCGGGTTGCCCGCTCGGTCGACGGCAGCCGGTGGGCCCGCCTGGTCTCCTGGGCGGCCTCCCACAGTTCGTCGGAAACGATGCGGGGGCACGGAGCGCTGATGACGCCACCCCGACCCTGTGCTGCGGCAAGCTTGCCGTAGCGCTGCTCGCCGCGATACGTCGTGTTCGTGAGCACGAGTCGCACCCGGCTTGGCCGCCACAATCCGGTCGTCGCCTTCTTGCGCTGTCCCTTCCGAGCGTTGCCCACCAGCCGCGCATCTCGCGCGTAGTGGGTCGGTACTCCGAGTTCGTTCAATCGGTCCGCTACGCCGTAGCAGCTCAGGTGCTCGACCGCAGCCATCTCATACATCCAGCGCACGACCTCGGCAGCCGATTTGCCGTGCCAGAACGGCGTGTCGTCCACGACCAGCCTTGCGTTCTGCTTCACGCCTTCAACGCGGTATCCCAGTGGGACGATTCCGCCGCAGTATCTCCCCTCCCGCGCGGCCCGCTGCATCCCGTACTTACTGTTCTCGAGAAACGACCGGCGGTCCTCCTCTGCGACGGCGGCCATCACCGTGAGGATCATCTTCGATTCAACAGCCTCAAGAATGCCGACGAGCTTTACGCCAAGCGCGTCGAAGGCCTCGACTGCCTGAAGCGTTATAACAGTGCGGCGCGCCAGCCGGTTAACCTTGGTTATCCACACCTCGTCGATGAGGCCTTGCTGGCAGGCCTCGAGGAGACGGCGTCCACCGACGCGTGCCTCGAACGGGACGGTGCCTGAGACACCGTCATCAAAGAACCGACCGACAACCCGTACGCCAGGGCCCGCGCGTTCCACCGCCTCGTTGAGCACATCCTCCTGCGTCAGGATCGTCTGCTTCTCGCGCTGCTCGTCGGACGAGACGCGGGCGTAGAGCGCCACGCGTCGTGCGTCTGATGGTAGCTGGATCGTTCGCCTCGTAACGGCGCTCATCGTCGGCCTCCTCGCTGCCACGGACGCCCGAGTGGTCGCGGCTCGTGATACAGGATGGTGGCACGGCTGCTGGCGAATCGCCTGACGGCGTCGCGCTGCTCCTCGCTGGTGGGGGAAGGGGGAATGTGCATTCGGTGCTCCACGGCACTCACCTCCGGTGGCTACTTGCTTCGTCCGATCAGCGGCGATGGCAGGCCCAGCACGACGCGCACTGCAGCCGCGGTCGCTTCGCGGTCGTCATCGTATACACGCTCGACTGAAGCGCCGGGAGCAACCCGGCGCCGAGTTCGTGTGTCAGTACGTGGCTTGCCTTCGCGGTGATTCGGCATGCGCTCACGCTACCCGGTGCTGTGCGGATCGACGGGGGGACAAACGGGTGTGTGGAGCGACAAAGCCTCAAGTAATCAGACGGTGTGTGCCTCTGCTACCACCCTCGGCGATTAGGGACCTAATGCTCCAGCGCCGTGTCAACTC
>JAFKFP010000225.1 GCA_017308185.1 bacterium
GACCTCGCGAGCAATGCCATCGCATGGCTCGCCGATGATCACCGCAGTGTTGAGGAACTCCAACGTTCAGGGGCGTCCACCGCGGGGCCAGTCCGACGCGAATTCAAAATCACCGCGACAGGCAACAGCCTCCACGTCACCATCTACGCCACGATCGAGGCCGACGGCAGGTTCGTAAGGACCATCTACGTGGGCAAGAACGCCGGTGGCGCGCCGGTGACCGCAAACGATCCGGAGAAAATTGGCGCCGCTATCGCCCGGCGCTTGAAGTAGCCGAGTACGTCGCCCGGCCACCCCAACCGTTGGCGTCCGCGAGCGCGGGACGACGGCTCATGTGCCCGCACAACACAGAAACCCCCTCGCCCACAACGTGGGAGAGGGGGCGGAGGATGAGGGCGGGGCCGCCGCTACTTCGTGGGCGCTGCGGCGGGAGTCGTTGCCCCCGGCGCAGGTGTGCCCGACGCCGCCGCTGTCGGTGATGGCTGCGGCGGGATAGTGGCCTCCGTCATAGTGCCGCCGGACTTCGGCGCCTGCTGGATGGTGATCGACTCGATGGTCACCGGCGTCGTCGGCTGCTGCTGCGCGTTCGTCGGCACTTTGCCGATTGCCTGCACCACGTCCATGCCGCTGGTCACCTTGCCGAACGGATAGAACTTATCCTTCGCACTCGTATCGAAGTCGAGCGACGGGTTGTCCTGCAGATTGATGAAGAACTGGCTACCGAAGTCCGACGCCCCGGAGGTCTTCGCCATCGAAATCGTCCCGGCTGTGTTGCGCACCTTGTTCGGCTCGTCCTTCGTCGAGTAGCCGGGTCCGCCCGTGCCATCGCCGTTCGGGTCGCCACCCTGTATGACGAAGTTCGGGACGATACGGTGGAACGTGAGCCCGTTGTAGAAGCCCTTCTCCGAAAGGAACGCGAAGCTATTCACCGTATTCGGTGCGCCCGAGGCATCAAGCGCGATCACGAACGTCCCCAGGCTCGTCTTCACGGTCGCCTGGTAGTTGTACTTGCTTGCGTCCACCACCTGGAGCGCCTTATCGAACACCCGTGGGTTGGGCGTCGGGCTCACCGAAGGCGTAGCCGTCGTCGATTCCGCAGCGGTCGGCGTGGCAGTCCCGCTCGCAGCCCCATTCCCCTGGTTCCGCGTGAGTACCATCGTGATGATCATGATCGCCGCGATGACAACGCCGACGATCGAGATGATCTTCAGGTTGCCGAGGATGTTCATGGGGAAGCCGGGCTTGTACAGCTCCGACGGGGAATCGCCACCCATCGTGTAGCTTTTCCGCCGCGCGGATTCCTGTCGCAGGTGCTGTTGCTCCCGCCGCTTCCTTCTTTTGGGCACTGTTGAAACCTCGTCTTACGGGGCGCGCAGAACCGCGGGACACCCCTTCTCCGTGTACATCCAGTATACGAAGCCGCCATGTGACGGCCAATCACATGTAGAGGAACAGGAAAGGCCGCGGCTGGCGACTCGACCCACAGCTATGACGCCCCACCCGGATCAGCAAGCAGCCGCGCCTCGAAATCATCGTCCACGTCGATGAACCGCCCCGCCGCCAACATGCCGTCGAGGTCCAGCGAGCGCGATGCGATCAGCCCGGGACGCGGCGAGTCCGCGATCACTCCGGCCTCGTCCAGTGCCGCAATGCTCGCCTCATCCATCCCAAGCACCTCGCTCAGCACCGCCCGCGTGTGTTCGCCGAAGGCGGGCGCAGATGTTCGCGTCGTAACAGGTGTGTTGCTCATGAGCCACGCCGGGCGGGGGTAGACGCGTGTGCCGACATCGGGCGCATAAGCTGGCGCCGCCACCGCCTCCGCGAATCCCCGCCACCGCAGCTGTGCGTCTAGCCAGACATCTCGAGGACTCGTAACGTATGCTGCGTCCACCCCTGCCGCTTGCAGCGCCTCCTCGAGTTCGCGCGC
Organism: bacterium; assembly: GCA_017308185.1. Lineage (GTDB taxonomy): Bacteria > Chloroflexota > Dehalococcoidia > Tepidiformales > Tepidiformaceae > JAFKFP01. Next base: position 1,928 of record JAFKFP010000225.1, read on the forward strand.
GTCGAATCGCGCTGTCGCCACCGCTAGCATCTCGTCGATCGCGTCATGCTCGCGTCTCCGCGCCTCGAGCGATCCGTATCCCTTCGCCGCATCCCACTCGATGCTCAACACGCGCCCCAAGGCATCGAATTGCCTCGCCGAAGCCACCGAGATCGCGATCCACTTGTCGTCGTCCCTGCACGGGTAGACGCCCTGCGGGGCCAGGCTCGTATCGCGGTTACCGTCGCGCATCGCCACGCGCCCGTTCAACGTGTAGTCGAGCATCGGCTCCGGCAGCGTCGCCACCCCCGCCTCATAGTGCGAAAGGTCCAGCCACAGCCCCTCTCCGGTGCGCTCCCTGCGTTCGAGCGCGGCGAGGATCGAGTACGTGCCGTAGTACGCGCCCGCCACGTCCGTGAAGGCCACGCCGAACCCGCCGGCGCCTCCCCGCAGGGGCGGCCCATCTTTGTAGCCCGTCACATGCATCAGCCCATCAACGGATTCCGTGACCGGCCCGTACGCCTTGTAGTTCTGCCACGGTCCGCTCTGCCCGAAGCCCGTCGACGAGAGCAGGATGATCCGCGGGTTCACCTCACGCATCCGCTCGTAGGTCAGGCCCAGGTTTCGAAGCACGCGCGGCGTGAAGTTCTCGGCGACCACGTCGCTCTTCGCGATCAGTTCGAGCAGCAGCTCGCGTCCGCGCACCGTTGTGAGGTCGAGGGTGATTGCCCGCTTGTTGCGGTTGAGCAGGTGGAAGTTCCCCCCAACGTTGTAGCCATCATTGCGCGACACGTTCCGCGGCATCGGCCCGGAACGCACGCTGTCTGGCCGCGACGCCGATTCCACCTTGATCACGTCCGCGCCCAGCGCCGCGAGCGGCGTGATCGCGAGGGGAAGCACGAACACCATCCCAAGTTCGAGGATGCGCACCCCCTCGAGTGGCAACCGTGCCCCGGGGGCTCGTTGGGCCGAGGCCGGGCCGCGTGCGACGGGCGCGCGTGAGTCTGCGCCGAACACCTCGTCGTTGTGTTCTCCGAGGGCCGGCGCCGGCCGCCTCGAAGCCTGCAGATTCACACCCGGAGTCGCGGGGACGGCGCCAGGCATGCGCACCGTGACCCCTTCACGGTCGACCACGTCTACGAAGAACTCGCGCGCGGCCAGCTGCGGACAGTTCGCCACCTCAGCGGCGTCCTGTATCGAACTCATCGTCAGGCCCTGCTCCTGCCCGTTGTGGAACAGGTCAGCGCGCGTCCGGTGTTCGAACGCGGGGGCTACGATGGCATCGAGGTCGCCTTCGTGCGGCGCGCGCGCCTCGCGTGTCGCGAACTGCGGTTCGAGCAGTTCAGGGCAATCGATGAACGCCGCAAAGCTCTCCCACCACACGTTCAGCCCGGCGTCCGAGGGCATGATCCAACCGTCTGCCGCGCGCATCGCCTGCGAGGTTGCGAGCTTCGGCAGGTCAGTCGGCGCGCGGCGCACGACACCGCCCGTGTGGCTGTAGACGGTCAGCGCCGGGAAGATCGTCATCGCGACGGTCTCCTGCTCGGAGATGTCGATGCGCTCGCCTCGTCCCGTCTGATGCGCGAGCCGCGCCGCAGCGAGACACGCCGCCGCTGCGTTCACCCCCGCCAGGTGGGCCGCCTGGTGATAGCCGTGCTTTACCGGCGGACGATCCTGGAACCCCGTCATGTAGAGCATCCCGCCCGATGCATAGGCACTGAGTTCCGAACCACGATAGCGCGCCTTCGGCCCCGTCTGCCCATACGGACTGATCGAACACACCACCAGCCGCTCCGGAAGCGCCGCCCCGTCGAGGAGCCGGTCGAATTCGGCCGCCCCCAGGTTCTCGACCACGACATCCGCGGTGCTCAGCAGCGAAAGCAACCTCGCGCGCCCTGCGCTCGAACCGAGATCGAACGCAACGCCACGTTTCCCCCTGTTGAGATACATGAACAGTCCGCTCGCCTCACTGTCGGCAACGTCGCCTGCGAACGGCCCCGCGAGCCTCGAACGGTCCGGCGCCCGCCGGTCCTCCACCTTGACCACGTCCGCGCCGAAGTCGGCCAGCAGCCGCGCCCCAAACGCCGCTGAGATGCCGCCCCCCAATTCGACCACCTGCAACGGTCCGTCTGTCACGCCTTCCGGTACCTCGAACACGATTTCGTCAGCGCAACAGCATATCGCGCCATGGCGCTACACCCCCATTCGGAATTGCCCCACCTCGGCTGCAATGCCACCATGCAACCGCCACTTCACCAATGGAGCAGCCGCACGTGATCCGTGTCATCGACTTCGAATGCAGCCCGCCGTCTTCTGCCATCACCCAGTGGGCGCCCGAGCCTGTTGTGCGTGGCCCCCTCGGCTCCGGCCTCACCTACATCGGCCGCGAACCCGAGACCATCCCCGGCTACGGCATGGCGAACTACGAGCGCATCTTCGGCGCCCGCCGCGACAGTTCGGAACAGGGCGCACCGCTCCAGATGGACTGGCAGGAGTTCTGCGCAGACCTCGCAGGGGCGAACGTCGTGAAGGCGTTCATCGCCGAACCAAACCCGGTCAGCATCGGCGCCATGCACGACAGGCCCGATCTCTTCCTCAGCCTCGTCCGTGTGAGCCCGTTCGATGGCATGCTCGCCGTCCGCGAATTCGACAAACTGATGCACGAAGAGCCCGGCTTCCGCGGCCTCATGGTTAACCCCATGGAAGAGCGCATACCCGCGAGCGACCGCCGTTACTATCCGCTCTACACCAAGGCTGCCGAACTCGGCGTCCCCGTACGCCTCTATTCGACCATGACCTATGCGACCGACCGCCCATACGACCTCGGCCATCCCCGCCATCTCGACCAGATCTGCAGCGACTTCCCCGAGACGCCGTTCATCGCCGGGCTCGCCGGCTGGCCCTGGATCAACGAAATGGTCGCGCTCCTGCGCCGCCATCCGAACCTCTACTGCGATACCGCCGCGCACCACCCAAAGTACTTCGCTAAGCCCGGCTCCGGCTGGGAGATGTTCATGCAGTTCGGCAACACCCTCGTCCAGGACAAGATCCTCGTCGGTATCTCCCCCTCCACGCTCGGCGAACGCTACCAGCCGATGATAGACGCCTACCTCGACCTGCCCCTCAAGGACGCCGTCAAAGAGAAGTGGCTCTACGGCAACGCCGCGCGGTTGTTCAGTATCGCTTGACCGGGGAGCGGGCGTCATGGCCGCAGCGTTCGTGCACGCCCCGTCCGCTGCCGCCTAACGTCTATCGTCTACTCGCAGCACTCCTCCCCCAGCGGCATCGCACAGAAACACGACGACTGCACCTCCGCGTCGGCGCGGCCGAGCGCGACATCGAGCGCGGGCTTGATGAGCGCGGCCTCCGTTTCGCGGCCCAGCCGTGTGTAGCACTCATGCAGACCCAGCAACGCCCACACATTGCCGGGGTGGCGCCCGGAGCGCGCGACCACGTCGTTGAATCCGAGGTCGGCCTCGTATGCTTCAGCAGCTTCTTGCACGTTGCCCTGTTCGAGCAGCAGCGCGCCCAGCGGGTGTCGCGTCGGCATCATCCACCCACGCGGCTCGTCGTACGCCAGCCCGTCGTCCAATTCCACCGCACGCCGCAGGTGCGCGAACGCATCGTCAAACTCCCCCTCGTGGTATTTCATCTCGCCGTGGATCATCTCGCGGGCCACATTGAAGATATCGACCAACCGGTTCGTATGCATATACCGGCGGGGATCGACCCCGGCGGCTGCCGCCTCGAAGCTTTGGAGTGCCGACTTGGCCGCATCGAAATCCTTGAGATTCGCATGCGCGATGGCCTTGCCGTAGTAGTTCATCACGGTGCTCACCGCATCCAGCGTGCCGTCCTATTA
>JAFKFP010000226.1 GCA_017308185.1 bacterium
TCCTCGACACCTACACCAAGGAACATTCGGCCGAATATCAGAGCCAGGCGCTGATCGATCTCGCGCGCCGCATGGGGCCGAAGATCGACGATCTCACGAGGGTCAGGAGCATCGTCATCCACACCAGCCATCACACCCATTATGTGATCGGCACCGGCGCCAACGATCCGCAGAAGATGGACCCGAAGGCGAGCCGCGAAACGCTCGACCATTCGATTATGTACATCTTCGCCGTGGCGCTGGAGGACGGCGGCTGGCATCACGCGCGGTCCTACGCACCTGAGCGCGCCAACCGGCCGGCGACGATCGCGCTGTGGCACAAGATTTCGACGGTTGAAGATAAAGAGTGGACACGCCGCTATCACAGCCGTGACCCGAAGGAACTGGCGTTCGGCGCGCGCGTGGTCGTCACGCGCGAGGACGGCTCCACCGTCGAGGACGAGATCGCGGTGGCCGACGCGCATCCTTATGGCGCGCGTCCGTTCGCCCGCCCGCAATACGTCGCCAAGTTCCGCACGCTTGCGGAGGGCGTGATCGCCACCGCCGAGCAGGACCGTTTCCTGGCGCTGGTCGAGCGGCTGCCGACGCTCAAGCCTGCCGAACTAGCCGGCCTCACCTTCACTGTCGAGCCGGCCAGGCTCGGCGCGCCGGCCACGACCGGCATCTTCGATTGGCGCGGCGCGCGCTGAGAAGCGCGGCTTTGCCGCCGCCGCACAGGAGGACCAAGGATGGCTGAAGACACCGTCGCACGCACCAATGCCCCGCCGAAGAAGTCGGTCGCGCTTTCCGGCGTCATCGCCGGCAACACGGCGCTGTGCACCGTGGGGCGCACGGGGAACGACCTGCACTACCGCGGCTATGACATTCTCGATGTCGCCGACCAGAGCGAGTTCGAGGAGATCGCGCATCTGATCGTTCACGGCACGCTGCCGACGGCCGCCGAGCTCAACGCCTACAAGGACAAGCTGAAAAGCCTGCGCGGCCTGCCCGCGGCTGTGCGCGCCGCGCTTGAGACCGTTCCTGCGGGCGCGCATCCGATGGACGTGATGCGCACCGGCGTTTCGTCGCTCGGCTGCGTGCTGCCGGAGGCCAACGACCACAACTACGCCGGCGCCCGCGACATCGCCGACCGGCTGATGGCCTCGCTCGGCTCGATGCTGCTTTACTGGTTCCACTACGCGCACAACGGCCGCCGCATCGAGGTCGAAACCGACGACGACACCATCGGTGGGCACTTCCTGCACCTGCTGCACGGCAAGCCGGCGTCCGCGCCGCACATCCGCGCGATGCACACGTCGCTGAATCTCTATGCCGAGCATGAGTACAACGCCTCGACCTTCACCGCGCGGATGATCGCCGGCACGGGGTCGGACATGTATTCGGCGATCACCGGCGCCATCGGCGCGTTGCGCGGCCCCAAGCATGGCGGCGCCAACGAGGTCGCCTTCGACATCCAGAAGCGCTACGCCAGCGCCGACGAGGCGGAGGCCGACATTCGCCGCCGCATCGAGGCGAAGGAGGTCGTCATCGGCTTCGGCCATCCGGTCTACACCATCGCCGATCCGCGCAATCGCGTCATCAAGGAGGTGGCGCGGCAGCTTGCCCAGGAGGCGGATGCGATGAAGATGTTCGACATCGCCGACCGCATCGAGAAGGTGATGGCCGACACCAAGAAGATGTTCGCCAACCTCGATTGGTTCAGCGCCGTCTCTTACCACATGATGGGCGTGCCGACGGCGATGTTCACGCCGCTGTTCGTGATCTCTCGCACCTCCGGGTGGAGTGCGCACATCATCGAGCAGCGCCAGGACAACAAGATCATCCGGCCCGCGGCGAATTATGTCGGTCCGGAAAACCTCAAGTTCGTACCGATCGAGGCGCGGGGCCGTGTCTCGGCGAAGGTCGCATAAAGGACACACGATGCCTTATCTCGTCGCCGCCGATCTGCCGCAGGAGTCCGCGGGCAGCCGCTTCCGCGCGTTGCTGAAGCGGCCGCAAATCCTGCGGCTTCCCGGCGCGCACAACGGCATGGCGGCGCTGCAGGCGAAAGCCGCGGGTTTCGAGGCGCTGTATCTGTCCGGTGCGGCGATGACGGCGTCGATGGGCCTGCCCGATCTCGGCATCATCACGGTGGACGAGGTTTCGTTCTTCATCCGCCAGATCGCGCGCTCAGCGGGCCTGCCGCTTCTGGTCGACGGCGACACCGGCTATGGCGAGGCGCTCAACGTCATGCACATGGTCCGCACCTTCGAGGCGGCGGGCGCGGGCGCGGTGCACCTCGAGGACCAGTTGCTGCCGAAGAAGTGCGGGCACTTGAACGACAAGAAACTCGCCGACGCCCACGACATGGCGGCGAAGGTGGCGGCGGCGGCCAAGGCGCGGCGCGATCTCGTCATTGTCGCGCGCACCGACGCCGCGGCAAGCGAAGGGCTCGACGGCGCGGTGGGGCGCGCCAAGCTTTATATGCAGGCGGGCGCGGATGCGATCTTTCCCGAGGCCCTCAACACGGCGGAAATGTTCCGGGCCTTTGCCGAGCGGATGCCGGGCGTGCCGCTGCTTGCCAACATGACGGAATTCGGCAAGACGCCATTCTTTACCGCCTCCGAGTTCGAGGCGATGGGCTACCGCATGGTGATCTGGCCGGTCAGCAGCCTTCGTGTCGCCAACAAGGCGCAGCAGAAGCTCTACGCCACCATTGCGAAGGACGGCGGCGCGCAGAATGCTGTCGGTGACATGCAGACCCGCGCGGAACTTTACGACCTGATCGGGCTTCACGACTATGAGGCGCTTGATGCCTCCATCGTGACGACGATCGTGCCCGAAGGCACACCGAAGCGGTGATGACGGAGATTCCGCCGTGAGCGACCCAAAAAGCAATGACTTCATCCGGCCGATTCTGACGCCGCCCGGCGGCGAGAAGAAGGTGCTGCTGCACTCGTGCTGCGCGCCGTGCTCGGGCGAGGTGATGGAGGCGATGCTGGCGTCCGGCATCGACTACACGATCTTCTTCTACAATCCGAATATCCATCCGCAGAAGGAGTATCTTCTTCGCAAGGATGAGAACGTGCGTTTCGCCGAAAAGCACAATGTGCCCTTCGTCGATGCCGACTATGACAAGGACAATTGGTTTGCGCGGGCCAAAGGCATGGAGTGGGAGCCCGAACGCGGGGCGCGCTGCACCATGTGCTTCGACATGCGTTTCGAGCGCACCGCGCTTTATGCCCACGAGCACGGCTTCCCGGTGATGACCAGTTCGCTCGGCATCTCGCGCTGGAAGAACATGGCGCAGATCAACGACTGCGGCCAGCGCGCGGTGGCGCCCTACGAAGGCCTGTCCTACTGGGACTTCAACTGGCGAAAGGGCGGCGGTGCCCAGCGCATGATCGAGATCAGCAAGCGCGAGGAGTTCTACCAGCAGGAATATTGCGGCTGTGTTTATTCGCTCCGCGACACCAATATCCACCGCCGCAGCCAAGGGCGGGAGCCCATCGAGATTGGGACACAATTCTATCGGCAGGCCGAAAACGCCGATGAAACCTCATAGTTTGACATAAACATATCTTTATATCCTCTTGACATCCAGTGGGCGTAAGCCCATCGTGGCGCTGTCCACGGTTTGCGTTCGGGCATTCCATGCGGATGCGTGGAGTTGCCCACCATCGCAGGCCGGTGGGCGAAGCATTCATCAAGAGGAATCGACACAGTGCCGCGTTCTCTCCTGTGTCAGCCGGGCGCCGGAGGCGCCCCCCATGAACCCGACGGATAGCCCTCCGGCGGGCTGAGCCCGCGGCGCCATCCGTCACCTCATTCCGCTCATTCCAACAGCCTGGCGCCACCGGCGCCGGGAGGAGAAGAGTCATGTCCATCATCGTCACCAATCTCGGTTTTCCCCGCATCGGACCGCGGCGCGAATTGAAGTTCGCGCTGGAAAGCTACTGGTCCGGCAAGTCGGACGCCGGCGCGCTCCAGGAGACGGCAGCGGCGCTGCGCAAGGCGAACTGGAGCCGCCAGCAGGCGGCCGGCATCGGCCACATCCCGAGCAACGACTTCTCGCTCTACGACCATGTGCTCGACACCAGCGTGATGGTCGGCGCGATTCCGGCAATCTACGGCTGGAACGGCGGCGAGGTGCCGCTCGACACATATTTCAGCATGGCGCGCGGCAGCCAGGGCGGGGCCGGGCACGTCCATAACGGTCACAGCCACGGCGCAAACGGCCACGACCACGGCGTTCCCGCGCTGGAAATGACCAAGTGGTTCGACACCAATTATCACTTCATGGTGCCGGTGCTGGAACAAGGGCAGACGTTCGCGCTCGCATCGAACAAGCCGGTCGATGATTATCGCGAAGCCAAGGCGCTCGGCATCGACACGCGCCCGGTGCTTGTCGGGCCGGTCACCTACCTCAAGCTCGCCAAGAGCAAGGACGAGAACTTCAATCCGCTGTCGCTGCTGCCGGGGCTGATTCCGGTCTATATCGAAGTGCTGCGCCGGCTGAAGGCGAACGGCGCGCAGTGGGTGCAGATCGACGAGCCGTGTCTCGCGCTCGATCTCGACGACGACACGCGAGCCGCATTCCGCACCGCCTATGGGCAATTCGCCCGCGCGCTGCCGGATCTAAAGCTGCTGCTGACCGGCTACTTCGGCGGCTACGACGACAATCTCGATCTCGCCGTGTCGCTGCCGGTTGCGGGGCTGCACCTCGATCTGGCGCGTGCGCCGGGTCAACTTGAGACAGCGCTGGCCAAAGCGCCGAAAGGGCTCGTCCTGTCGCTCGGCGTGATCGACGGCCGCAACGTGTGGCGCGCCGATCTGCCGGCGATCCTCGATCGGCTGGAGCCGGTGGTCGCCAGGCGCGGCACCGATCATCTGTTCGTCGCGCCGTCGTGCTCGCTGCTGCACACGCCGATGGATGCCACCATCGAAACCGATCTCGACCCCGACCTGAAGACGTGGCTCGCCTTCGCGGTGCAGAAGCTCGACGAGCTGTCGATCCTCGGCCGCGCCATCAACCAGGGCCGCGACAGCGTGAAGGCGGAACTGGCCGCATCGGCCGCTGCGGCCGCGACCCGCAAGACCTCGCCGAAAATCCACGACGCCAAAGTGCAGGCGCGTGCCAAGGCGGTCACCGAGGGTATGGCGCGGCGCGGCTCGCCATTCGCGGCGCGGCGCGACTTGCAGCGCACGCGGCTCAGCCTGCCGGGTTTCCCGACGACGACCATCGACCGCGCATTCTGCGAAACACGTCGTAACGACGGCGCTGCACGTTCACGTCTTCGCTCCCTCGTCGAAGACGGTCTCCGTACGGTGGAGATGTCCGAAGCACAACGTGCATCGCTCCATGCCCTCGTCGAAGAACGGGCCGTGGTCACCGTCACTGGACAGCAGATCGGCATGTTCGGGGGACCGTTCTATACGCTGCTGAAGATCGCATCGAGCGTGGCCCTGGCCCGTGAACTCACCACGACGCTCGATATGCCGGTCGTACCGGTCTTCTGGCTCGAGGACAACGACCACGATGCGCACGAAGCTGCGACCGCAGTCCTTCAGCAGGCCGATGGCTTCCCCGTCGGAATGCCGTTCTGGGATGGCGACTCACCCCGCATCCCCGTCGCGCAGCGCACGTTCGGCGACGATATCGCGGAGCGTCTCGCTCCGGCGCTCGCCATACTGAACGGCCAGGATGCGGACAACGTCAGGGCAGTCCTGACTTCGATCTACCGTCCGGGCACGGCATGGAACGATGCTTTCGTCCAGTTGCTGCAAC
>JAFKFP010000227.1 GCA_017308185.1 bacterium
GACGAACACCGCCGAGCGGTATTGCGTGCCCACATCCATGCCCTGCCGGTTCAGCGTGGTCGGGTCATGCGTCGCGAAGAACACCTCGAGCAGGTCGCGGTACGCCAGCACCGCCGGGTCGAATGTCACCCGCACGGTTTCGGCGTGCCCTGTCCTGCCGGTGCATACCTGCTCGTAGCTCGGGTTGACGGTCGTCCCGCCCATGTAACCCGATTCTGCGGCGATGACGCCACGCAACTCCACGTACACTGCTTCCACGCACCAGAAGCATCCGCCTGCGAGATAAGCCACTTCCTGCTGCTGTTCCACTGCACAAACTCCTACATGCAGCGTGCCACACCCGGGCCCGTCTGCGAAGTCTCGCCCACGCAAGCAGACGCAGCGGCTACGCCCGCGTCACCATCCCGCTCACGCGCGCCGGCCTGACCCGGATGATCACGCGCCCGTCCGCCTTCAGCTTCGTGGCGAAACCCTCCGGCGGAGTCCAGTCGGGATTCGCGCGCATGTGGCGGTTGAGCCGGATATGCCCCGACCCATCCTCGTCCGCCTCCACGACACCGCTCCCCTCAACACTCACGAACCGCCCCTTGCCTTCACCATCGAGCACGGCCACGACAACACGCGGGTCGTGCGCCACCGTCTTCGCCTTCAGCCGATCGCGCGTCGTCGAAAACAACAGGTCGTCGCCGTCGCGGCAATAAGCCACGAGTGAACTCGATGGCGACCCGTCGCGCCGCAACGTGGTTACCATGGCTTGCCGCATCTCTGAGACAAAAGCGTCCTGCTCCGCACTACCGATCATCGAATCTCCCACGCTCGCATGTGTGCGCTGATTCTACACGTGACGGGCCGCGGCGTATCAGGCGTTGGTCTCCGCGTCGCCGCCGTCGGCAAGTACCGCGAATAGTCTGCCGATATCGAGGTGAAAGTCGCTCAGCACCGGCTGCGCGTCAATCGTCGCCGGCGCATGGCGCATCACGGGTTGCTCGCCCGGCCGGTACACCGTGACGCTCTCGTTCTCCGGGTCGACGAGCCACAGCAGCTTCACGCCCGAGCGCATGTAGAAGTCCGCCTTATCGAGGATGCGCGTAACCCGATCATCTGGCGAAAGCACCTCAATGGCGAAATCCGGCGCCTGTTCAACAGGCGCTGTCGAACCTCGGGGGGCCGCCCGTCCTCCCGTTGTTACATTGAGGTCAGGCAGATAGACACGTTCTTCAGCACGGTCAGCGTGGCGCAGTTCCGTGCCGCCACGGCCTTCGGGATGTTCTCTCAGGTAATCGCGCAAAAGGCCTGCAAGTTCGAACACAAGAGCGCTATGGTCGGGATTCGGCATCGGCTTTTCGAAAACCTCCCCGCGCACAAATTCGCGGTACGGCTTCGTCTCAGGCAGAGCCAGGAACTCGTCGAACGTCATCCGCGTGGCAATCGGGGAAGCCATGCACAGAGTATACCCGGTGGCACGGGCGGCTCGCTCCGCGTTAGACCAGCCACTGCTGCAGCAGCGACGCCAGCCACAGGAACACCGCAAACCCGATCACGTCCTGGAACGCCGTCTCGAATGGCCCGGCGGTCGTCGCGGGGTCGAATCCGAGCCGCTTCGAGAGCATGGGGATGATGCTGCCCATCATCCCCGCCGTCATCATCGAGCAGAGCAGCGCGCCGCCAATGACGATCCCGAACGGGATGTGCTGCGACCAGATGGCGCCGATCGTCCCGAGCACGAGCGCACACGCGAGCGCCAGCAGGAACGACGTGCTCAATTCCTTCGTGACCTGCTTGCCCCAGTGGCGCAGGCTGACGTGGCCTGTATCGAGCCCGCGCACCACGATCGCCGCCGCCTGGAGCCCCACATTCCCGGATATCGCCGAAATCACCGGCATGAACGACGCCAGCAGGATGACGTTCACGAGTACGTCATCGAAGCGCGAAATCACCGCGCCGGCGCCGAGTTCGATGGCCATCGTCCCCATCAGCCACGGCAGCCGCAGCCGCGCCACCTGCGCCGGGGTCCGCCGGTCCATCTCGTCCGCGTCCGAACCTGCAAAGCGGAAGAAGTCCTCCGAAAGCTCCTCCACCACCACGTCCATCGCGTCGTCCACGGTGACAATGCCGAGCAGTAAACCGTCGCTGTCCACCACGGGCAGCGCCGAAAGGTCATACCGCGCTATGGCCCGCGCGACCTCTTCCTGGGCTTCTTCCGGGCCGACGGTCACGGGCTCGTGCGTCATGATCTCCGCAAGCGTGGCAGTCGCGCTCGCCGCGAGCACGTCCCGGATCGATGCCACGCCCAGCAGCCGGCCCTCCGGGTCCGTGGCGTAGACGTTGCTCACGGCATCGAGCTCGTGCGCGCGCCGGTGAAGGATGGCGAGGATCACTCCCGCGGTCGTAGTCGGGCGCGCCGATGCGAACCTGTGCGTCATAATGCGGCCGGCTGTCCGATCCGGGTAGGCGAGCAGCGCGCGTACCGCTTCCGCATCGCCTGGCGCCTGTGCCTCCAGTTCGCGGAGGATGTCTTCGGTGCGCGAAAGTCCAGCCTCCGAGATCACCTCCGCCGCGTTGTCCGAAGGCATCAGGTCGAGTACATCGGCGATGCGCGCTGGCGGAGCGTTTTCGATAAGGTAGCGTGTGAGCTCGGGGTCGATGTCGTTGAGGACTTCGCCGGCCTGCTGGTTGCTCAACCAGGCGAACGCTCCGAGCGCTTCGGCCATCGTCATCCTGCGCATGGCCGCCGCGATGTCGGCGGGCCGTTGTGGGCTGAGCACGGCCTGCATCGCCAGACCGCCGCCATCCGCGGCGGGCAGCCGCAACGCCTCGTGGAGCTGGTCCGCGAGCGTCTCCTCCAATGTCGGCATCGGCGCTTCCTCTCTCTGCACGGCTCACCGCCGGGAGGAAGCTCAGGGCAAAATAAAACCCCTCGCCAGGAGGGCGAAGGGTGCGCCATCTCGCTCAGGCCTGCCTCAGCAGGCCGAATGGCTCACATCCTCGCGCCGGCCTCCCGCAGGTCAGCCGCACAGCACGTACTGTGACTTTCCATATGTATCCAGTGTAAGCCGCGATGCATCCGGGGCAACCCCAAATGACAATCCACCATCTATTCCATGGTGTAGGGAAAGCTGGTGCAAAGAGGCTAATCTAATGGGGTATGGCAGCGACCCTTTTCCGTACGCACTACCGTGTCGATCTCACCGCCCGGCAGCGACAGGTGCTCGAACTCGTCGCGCGCGGGCGAACGAACTTCGAGATCGCGCAGGAACTCGGCGTGAGCCTCGATGGCGCCAAGTGGCACCTGCGCGAGCTCTTCGTGAAGCTCGACGTCTCGTCGCGCGAGGAGGCTGCCGCATGGTGGCGCGAGTACAACGCGCCCGGAGCGCGGCTCTCGCGGTTCGCGAGGGCGCTCGTGCCAGCGGGCTTCGGTAAGTGGCTCATCGGCGGCGCGGCCTCGGCGGCAGTCATCATCGGCGTTGCCGTGGCGCTCGTGGTCGCGTTCCAGCAGAGTGACGACCCTGCGAAGCAGCCCGCCGCAACCACCACGTCGACCGCCACAACGACAGCTACGGCTTCTGCTTCGCCCCCAGCCTCGACCACGCCGCCACCGTCGCCGGAGACGATCGCCGGTCTGCCCGTGCAGCCAATGACGTGGGGCGACCCCGTGCCGCTGCCGCAGGGGGTAGTGGCCTGGTACTGGATGGCGCGCCCCTACACCGATGGCGGGTCGGGCGTGCTCATGCGCGCCTGGCGCGATGCCTCCGGCGACCTCCACACGTCGGATGTGATCGAGTCGCTCCGCGAGAGCGGGCCCGCCTATGCAGTGGGCAACAGCACGATGACGCGGCTCTTCGCAGCCGTGTGCCCCGAGGGCATTTGCGGCCTCGGCGTGAGCGCGAAGCCCACGGCCAATCCCCGCGCGATTACGGTTTCCGCGCCGCACCAGGCCGTCCTGACTGACCAACTCGTGTTTCGCTCGGACGATGGCGGGATCTCCTGGGTCCAGGACGGAAAGATTCCCGGGGGGACGCGTCTAGTTGGCGTATTGGGTGACCAGGCGCTTCTCGCGGATTACCGCGAGACACTCCCAGGCTCGGCTTTCCATGGCAGATACCGGTTCTACCCTTCAGGCGAAGACGTCACACCGCCAACCCGGATGGTTCGGCCCATTGCCATCGGTGTGACCGATTCCGGTATCCAGTGGTTGGACGGTGGCCCGGATGGCGGAGCGACAGGCGGCGCCATCTACAACACGGATGGGAGCGTCTCTTTCGCGCCGGATGCTGCCTTCGCAGGAGCCTCGTTCGTGGGCGCACTTCCCGATGGGCAGAGCTTCTTCACCTGGGTCGGAAGCGCAGACAAGCCTGGCCAATACATCGCCCGCATCGGGGCGGATGGCAAGCCCAAGGCGATCTTCTCAGCACAAACCTGGTGGGGCAGGCCGCTGTCTTCCGACCTCTTGATCGGGACGGACCTGCATCCCGAATCCGGCCAGCAGATGGACGACGGCGTGTACGGGCTCGCACTGTACGACCTGGAGGCGCGCACGATCCGCCCCATCGAAGGCATGTTCAAGACGACGGCGTTCGATAGCACTGCGTTCCTTCAGACCATCGTGATCGGCGCCTTCGCCGAAGTCCACACCGCCGGCGATTGCCTCAACGTACGGCAAGAGGCTTCGACGAATTCGCAAAGCCTCGGCTGCTTCGCCGATGGCGTGCTGCTGCAGCTGAGCGATGTGGTATCGATCGATGAGGACGGCACGACGTGGCAATCGGTGGTGACGCCGTCGGGCGAGGAAGGCTGGGCGAGCGCTGAGTTCCTGGTGAAGTGATGGCGTCCGACTACGAGCCCCGGGTCAGCGCAGGATCCCGACGATGAGCAACACCGTCCCGGCGATCATGGTGGGCGCCAGGGCGACGAGGAGTAGGTCCACCGTCCGTTCCTGCCTCGGCGATCCGCGATGGTCGCCTGTGGCGCCTGGCGCGAAACGGTAACCAGCGCCCCACATGGCGCCAAGTTGGGTGGCGAGCCAGTTTGCATATGCGGCGAAGGCCAATAGCACGACCGTGATGACCTCGGCAGCCCGGGGGAGGTCGATGTACGGCCACAGCAGACCCGCAATCACGAGGAATGGCCCGTTGGTCATGCCCTGCATGTGGCTCGCTACACCCATTCGGGGGTTCTTGAAGGCGGGCACGCCGAGGCCCGTCAGCAACCCCAGCATGAACAGGGCCAACCCAAGTACGAAAAGCGTCTCCTGCATTGCCGGGTATAGTACGGGCGGGCGCGTCACCGCGGATAGAGGCTCAACCGATGCATCATTCCGCTCGGATGTTTCGAAGTGAACACTGCAGAGCCCGTCCCCCCTCGCCCGCCGCAGCGGGAGAGGGGCCGGGGGTGAGGGCTACTCCGCCAAAAACCCCCGAACCGCCTCCGCGAACGCGTCCGGCTGGTGCAGCGGCACCTGGTGGCCGGCAGCCGGGATTTCCACGAGGCGCGCGTTGGGCAGCAGTTCGACCATGCGCTCGGCGATTTCGCGCGAGAGCACTTTGCTCTTCTCCGCACGGATGACGAGTGTCGGGCAGGTGATGTGTTCGAGGCTCTCCCAGAGGTAGGGGATCTCCACGAGCGCGCCGCGGCCGGTCGCTTCGTGGATGGCGGGGTCGAAGCGAAAGACGAGCCGCCCCGTGGCTTCGTCGAGCTTGAGCGAGGCGGCAGCCTGCCGTTCGAGGAAGCCGCGCGGCTCCTCCGGGTAC
>JAFKFP010000228.1 GCA_017308185.1 bacterium
CTCACGCTCATCGAGCACATCTCCATTGACCCGAAGGTGTTTCAGGGCCGCCCCTGCATTCGCGGCACGCGCATCCCCGTCGATTTCATCTTCGACATGCGCGATCGCGACGGCATGTCGCCCGAAGAAATCGCAGAGCAATTCCCGTTTATCACGTTGAGTGACGTCCACGCCGCCCTGAGCTACTACTACGACCACCGCGACGAGATCCAGCGGATGGTGGATGAAGGGGAGGCCCGGATGGAGGAGTGGAAGCGTGATAACCCCGGTGCCTGGAACGAGTTTCATGCAACGTGAGCGATGTGCGCTACATGCTGGACGAGCATGTGCCGCCTGCCGTTGCCGAACAAGTTCGGCGCCACGCGATTCGGTGCTCAAGTGTACGAGAAGTTGGACGACTCGGACTTGCAGATGCAGAACAGTTGCGCCTGGCCTCGGAAGATGGTTTCGCTTTCGTATCGCATGACTCGGACTTCTCCGTCCTCGCTCGGTCGAATGTCGAGCACGCGGGCATCCTCATATGCAGACCCCACACGCGAGAGGTTGGTGCAACGGTTCGAGCGTTGCTCGCTTTTGCCCAGGAATACTCGGCCGAGGAAGTAGCGGCCCAGATCTGGTACATCTGACGCGCCAACCCTTGACGCCGCCACATCCCGGTGCGCCAATGGTGCCATGGCTACATCAGTCCTCCGGCCGTCGTCATCGGTGCCCGAATCCTGGGCGCCCTCGTTCTCCTTCCTTGCCATTGGCGTGGCGTGCGTCATCGCCGGTGGTCTTGTCGCTGCCGCCACGGCGCCGTCGCCCTCGGAGAAAGGCTCCTGGGCGGCTGCCTATCTCGTACTCGTCGGTGGAGTCGCACAGGTCGCCTTTGGCATCTGCCAGGCGGCGCTTGCGCCGCGCCGGCCGTCGTCACGCGTCCTCGCCACCGAGTTCCTCGGCTGGAACCTCGGCAACGCCGCAGTGATCGCCGGCACGCTGATTGATGTCCAGGCCCTCGTTATCGTCGGCGGCATCCTGCTCGTGGCGACGCTCGCGCTTCTCGTGTGGGCCGTGCGCAGCGCGACGGTGGCGCCCGGGTGGCACACGTGGACGCTCTGGACCTACCGGGTGCTCGTCCTGGTTATCCTCGTGAGCGTGCCGGTGGGACTCATCATCGGCCAGGTGAAATCTTAGTCGCCGGGCTGCGCCTGGCGCTTCGACAGCTTCCACAGATAGAGAATCGGCAGCAATCCCACGCTGTTGACCACCAGCAACGGCGCAATCCACCGGAATTGCCGAAGCTTGATCGCGCGTCTGATAGCTAAGAACTTCCACGCTCCATCCCACGCGACTCCCGCAATGATCGCGGCTGTTGGGACTTTCTTTCTTGCCATGACGTCAGTTTAACCTGTTTCGCCGATCCGCATCGCGGACGATAGTGCGTTATCGCCCTGTTGACGTGATGCCGACGGCCGGATGGCCGTTTGCCGCCCGGACCGGCGTCCCGCAGAATATCCCTACAAAATGGTGCGAACGCAGCCCTCAGTGGATGCGAACCAGGAGGAGATCGGATGGAACTTCGATTCGGCGAGAAGGAAGAAGCCCTGCGGAAGGAAGTGCAGGCCTTCCTCAAGGCGAACATCAAAGAGGAAGACGCCTCGGGCGGTTTCATGAACCGCACGGATGAGGCGTTCGAGGAGGCAAAGAAGTTCAATGCCGAACTCGGCAAGCGCGGCTGGATCGCTCCTGCGTGGCCGAAGGAGTACGGCGGACTCGGGGCCTCCATCTACGAGCAGATGGTCTTCAACGAAGAATTTGGGTACCACGGCGCACCCGACACCGGCACGCGTGGCTTCGGCGTCGGCATGATTGGCCCTACCCTCATCATTCACGGTAACGAAGACCAGAAGAAGCGCTATCTCCCCCGCATCACGAGCGGCGAAGACATCTGGTGCCAGGGCTACAGCGAACCGGGCGCCGGCTCCGACCTTGCCAGCCTCCAGACCCGCGCCGTGCGCGATGGCGACGATTTCGTCATCAACGGGCAGAAGATCTGGACCTCCGGCGGCCACCGCGCGAACCAGATGTTTACCCTCGTCCGCACGGACCCCGAGGCCCCGAGGCATCGCGGGATCAGCTTCCTGCGCATCGACGACATCAAGAACGTCCCCGGGCTCACGATCCGGCCGCTCATCAACATGGCGAACCGCCACCACTTCAACGAAGTCTTCTTCGAAGACGTGCGCGTCCCGGCCCGCAACCTTGTTGGCGAAGAGAACCGCGGCTGGTATGTCGGCATGACGCTGCTCGACTTCGAGCGCTCCGGCATCGGTACGACAGCCGGCCAGAAGCGCACCCTCGAACACCTCGCCGACAATCTCAAGGCAGGCCCTGCCGACCGGCGAGAGAAGTACCGCGTGAAGCTCGCCGATTTCGTCATCGCCAATAACGTCGGCCGCTACCTTGGGTACCGCATTGGCGATATGCAGGCGCACGGGAAGGTCCCGAACTACGAGGCATCCGTCGTCAAGATCTACCAGTCCGAACTCGGCCAGCGCATCTACAA
This sequence comes from bacterium, assembly GCA_017308185.1. Classification (GTDB taxonomy): domain Bacteria; phylum Chloroflexota; class Dehalococcoidia; order Tepidiformales; family Tepidiformaceae; genus JAFKFP01. The sequence goes on from JAFKFP010000228.1 coordinate 2,546, forward strand.
CTTCGGTATCGCGATGCTCGGCCTCTCCGGCCAACTCGTGCCCGAAGAGCCCACCGCACCGCTCGGCGGCGATCTGCCCGAGCAGTATCTCCAGTCCGTGCCGTCCACCATCTACAGCGGCACGAACGAGATCCAGCGCAACATCATCGCCACGCGCGGCCTCGGCCTTCCGCGCGGCTAAGCGCCGTGATCGAGCGGGACGACCTGATCGAATACGTCGCGCGTGTGCACGAGCGCACGCGCGACGCTATCTCTGCCATCCCCAGTGACCTGCTGACGTGGCGCCCGCGCGAGGGCGAGTTCAGCATGGCCGAACTCGCCGTCCACATCGCGAACGCCCGAGTGTGGAACGCCCGGCTCGTCACCGGTGACGGTACGGCCCGCTACGCCGGTCACGACGCCACCGGGCACGCGACCACGGCGTCGCTGCTCGAACTGGCTGATAGCACGTCACAACATGCCATCGCGTTGATCACCGCGGCCGATTTCGACGCGATGATCCCGTCCTCCATGGGTGAGATCGAGGCCTGGCGCCGGGTCATGGGTGGCCTCATTGAACACGAAGTCCACCATCGCAGCCAGTTGTGCGCGCTGCTCTCGCAGAACGGCATCCAGCCGCCCGCGCTCTACGGGCTATTCGAGGAACAGTTACCCCGCTGAACGCATGAAGCCGCTCAATCCGACAGGAACGTCTTGATCGCCGGCACCGTGTCGTCCAGGTATTCGATCAGCATGCCGTGGCCGCCTCTCGGTAGGACCACGAGCTTCGCGCCAGGTATCAGGTTGGCGATCTCGGCCGACTGGTGCACCGGCGTCAGGATGTCTTCTGCCCCAACAAGCACCATCGTGGGTGTCGTCACCTCCGACAGACGCGGACGACTGTCGTACACGCGGATCGCCGCCGCCTGGGATTCGAATCCTTCCAGGCTCGTCGGCAACGGGTTTGCGGCGACGAGCTTTGCGCGCTCGAACGCCTTCGCGTGGTCCGCAAGTACACGCGTGGTCGTCCCCCACGGCATGCCCATCACGCCCTGGACCAGTGGGTCGACGCCAGCACGGCGCAACGTAAGTCCTGCATCCAGCCATGCGTGCTGCAACTCTGTGTACGCCGGCAGCGTGCTCAGTAGCACCGCCCGCCGGACCTTTTCTCCATGGTTGATCAACAGCGACTGCAGCACGCTCCCGCCCAACGACCATCCCACCGCCAGTACCGGCCCGACACCCAACGCCTCGATCAAACCCGCCGCATCGTCCGCCATCTCATCGATGGTGTACGGCCCAGTTGGCACGTCACTCAGTCCCGAACCCCGGTTATCGAACGTGATGCACTGAAAGTGCTCCCGGAGCAGTGGCACAGCCAATGCCCACGAGAGGTGGTTCGCCCCCAGCCCCGCAATCAGCAGTAGCGGAGGCCCACTGCCGTCCACCTCGTAGTACAGGCTCACCCCGTTCACGTTCACCGTCGGCATGGCTTATCCCCTCCTCATCCCTGGCCGCTGACCACTTACTCCGCGGGTGTGATCTCCTTGCCTGTGGCCGGGTCGACTTCGAATGCGCTCGTGAGCGCAAGTTCCTTGCCCATCTCCCGCACAGCCGGCAGGACTTCCTCACCGAACAGTCGCAGGCTGCGCATGGTGTCATCGTGGTTCATGGCGCCATCGCCGTCCCAGAAGATGACGTTGCCGGGCCGCAGATACTCAAGTACGTGGCGTATCTTCGGGATCACGGTCGTGGGCGTCCCGGTGACGATGCTCCACTTGGAAGTGAGGTCCTCATACGAACCGCGTGGCGGCGGTGGTGGCCCCGCCGCGGCCGGCGAACTGCGCCCCCGTGCCGCGAGCGCAGCCGGGTCGATGCCCGTCGGCAATATCTGCGTACGCGAGGTCATGCCCGGGAGATTCTGCAGATACGGCTTCACGATGCCCTGGTTGCCTTCGAGGAAGGGGTTGCTCGGCCCTTCGATGTACTTCCGCGCCGTCGCTTCGGCCAACTCCTCGGTTTCGTCGACGTGCACCTTGAAGTTGTAGCCGATGTTCTGTGGGCCGGCCTCGTAACCGAACTCTCGCGCGCACTCCGCGTAGTAGTCGAACGACTGCCGTGTTGGCTCCAGCGCAGTGGCGAGCATGATGTACGGGTAGCGACGTTCGGCCGCCCAGCGAACCGTGTTCTTGCTCATCACTCCCGGTATCCAGATGGGTGGCCTCGGCTGCTGATAGGGGCGCGCCCAGGGGTTCACATAGCGGTAGTTGAAGTGCTGGCCCTCCCAGCGGAACGGGCCGTCCGTCGTCCACGCCTTCACGATCAGGTCGTGCGCTTCCTGGAACCGTTCCCAGTTGTAGGGCGAGGCGGCGTTGTGCGAGATGCTCTCGCGGCCAGTGCCCCGCACCCAGCCCGTCACAAGGCGGCCCTTCGAGATCACATCGATCAAGGCCAGCTCTTCCGCGAGACGTAGCGGGTCATCCCAGATCGGAAGGATGTTTCCCAGCAGGACGATCTTCGCGCGCTTCGTGATCTGCGCCAGGATTGCCGCCTCGACATCCATGACACCGGCCATACAGAACGGCGTGCTGTGATGCTCGTTCAGGATGATGCCATCGAAACCGACTTCCTCGACGCGCTGCATCTCCTCGAAGTAGCGCTCGTGCAGGGCAGCAGCGATGCGCGGGTTGTATTCCTTGTTGCTCAAGCTCAGATCGGTAAGCGGAAGCCCAATCCCACCGAAGAACCCCGAATTCGGGTCCTGGTAAGGCCGCTCCGTAAAGTAGCTAATGAACACGCGCGCCTCCGGATAGCGCCGGCGCAGGCACTCAACGAGCGCTGCACCAACGGAATGGCCTGTGTCCCCCTACCGGCCCGTCTACGCGCGGCGAAGCGTAAGGGCATCGGCTGGCCACGTCAAACTCAACGCATCGTGCCGGGGGCCGACAGAAACCAGCTTCCGTGCCACGCGCGAATTGCCGTTTTCCGGGCTGAAGACAGCGCTCGCCGTACAATGATTTCATGCTTGCACCGCAGCAGTTTCAACGCCGTATTGGCGCGACGGGCGCCGTCGCGCTGCTCGCGATCCTGGTG
>JAFKFP010000229.1 GCA_017308185.1 bacterium
GGAAGAGCAGCCCCAGTTGCCAGAGCAACTCCCGGCGCGGCAACCCGAAACACTCCAGCGCCCCCGCCGTGATCAGTGCCTCCGACTGCTCCCGGTTGAGCCGCGCGCGCGTTACCAGGTCATACAGCGAGCGGAACTCGCCCCCGGCCGCGCGCTCATCCGCGATGCGCTCGGGCACACTGCGATGCCCCGGCTCTTTCCCGCGTTTATCGAACCAACCGCCCCCGAGCCCCTTCACCTGCTGCAGCCCGACCCGGATATCGCCCTCTTCGGGCCCCGTCCCCGCGCGGCTACGGTTGATGTCCGGCGGGAGGATGCGGATGCCGTGCCGCTCGGCATCGCCGTTCAACACCTCTACGGAATAGAACCCCATGGGCTGGTTGTTGTAGAGCGCGCAGTAGTATGCCGCCGGGTAGTGGTAGCGCAGCCATGCCGATTCGTACGCAAGCAGCCCGAACGCGACCGCGTGCGATTTCGGGAAACCGAAGCTCGCGAACGCCGCCATCTTCTCCCACGCGACGTTTGCCGCTTCCCGGCTCAATCCGCGCTCCCGCGCCCCTTCGAAGAATGGTTCGGCGAGTTGCTCCATCGCCTCCTTCGAACGCTTGCGGCTCATAGCGCGGCGCAGCTGGTCAGCCTTGCCCGGCGTGAAACCCGCGACCGCGCACGCCACCTGCAGCACCTGGTCCTGGTAGAGCACATGCCCCAGCGTCTCGCCCAGGCATGGTTCCAGGAACGGCGCGAGCTCCGGGTGCCCGTAGTCGATCTCTACAGGCTCGCCCCGCGCATAGCGCTCGCGGTACTCCATGTAGGGATGCATCGCCCCGGCCACGATCGGCCCCGGCCGGATGATCGCCACCTGCACCGCAAGGTCCTCCAGCGTGCGCGGCTGGATACGCGGCAGCGATTGGACCTGCGCCCGGCTCTCGATCTGGAAGATACCCATGGTGTCGCCCGCGCAGATAGACTCGTAAATCTCTGGCAGTTCGTGGTCGATGCGGCCAAGGTCCGGTACGTGACCGCGCGTCTCTTCGATGATCTCCAGGCATTCCTGCACCGCTGAAAGCATCCCCAGCGAAAGGAAGTCGATCTTCACCATCTTGGCGTCGTCGATCGAATCCTTGTCCCACTGGCAGACCCAGCGGCCATCCATCCGCGCGGGCTCCACTGGCACCACCGAAGACAGTGGCTCGGCCGAGACCACAACGCCGCCCACATGCTGCCCAATGTGCCGTGGGAAGCCGGCCACCTGCCCCGAGAGCTCAATCAATTGTTGCCACGCCGGCGTCGCGAGATACCCGCGCAGTTCCGGCAGGCGTTCTATCTCGCGCTTCACCCCCGAGGCGTCGCTGTAGCCGTCCGCGAGCTTACTGATCTTGGCGAGGGTCGCGGCCGGCAGCTCCAGCGCTTTGCCTACATCCTGCACGGCTCTGCGCAGCCGGTATGTGGGGAACGCCGCCACCAGCGCCGCATGTTCTGTCCCGAACCGGTCATACACCCGTTGCAGCAGCACATCGCGGATGTCCCGCGGAAAATCGAGGTCGATATCCGGCAGCGAGAACAGCTCGTCATTCAGGAAGCGTTCGAGGTAAAGCTTGTTCGAGACCGGGTCGATGTGTGAAAGCCCGATCAGGTAGCACACGATTGAACTGACCGAAGACCCGCGCCCCCGCGCCACCGGCCGCTCATCCGGCGGGAGGCTCCGGTCGCGGCCGCGCACCTCGTGCGCCACTTCGCCCGCGAGTTCCAGCAACTCCCAATAGATGAGGAAGAAGCCCGCCAGCCCGTGCTTCGCTATCAGTTCGAGTTCACGGTCGAGCCGCCGCCGCGCCTCGTCCTGGAGCGTGGGATGGCTCGCGTACTTGCGGCGAAACGCCCGCTCGCAGATGCCGCGCAGGACGCCATCCTGCGTCGCCCCTTCAGGGGTTGGGTAATCTGGCAGCCGGTAGGGAAGCTGGCTCGAAAGGTCGAACGTGCACCGCTCCGCAATCGCCACCGTGTTCGCGATCGCCGCCGGGTACGCACGAAAATGCCGCGCCATCGTCTCCGGCCGCTTCAGGTAGAACTCGCTGTTTGGCCGCCGCTCAATGTGCGAAGCGTCCAGCGTCTTGCGGTGGCGGATCGAGACCAGCACATCGTTCAGCCGGTGCCGCTCGCGTACGTGGTAGTGCACATTGTTCGTCGCTACCGTCCCGATCCCGAGTTGCTCTGCGAGCAACGCCAGCGCCCGCACCCGCGGCGTATCGCCATACACGTCGTGGTGTTGTAACTCGATGAAGTAGTTCTCCGCGCCGAGCGCATCGCGATACTCCTCCGCGAGGCGCGCCGCTTCGCGCTTCGCATCCACATCGCCCTCGTTGAGCCAGCGGTCCATCAGTCGCGCGAGCGCCCCCTGGCCGCACCCCGAAAGCACAATCAGCCCCTCACCGTGTCCGAAGAGCCAATCCTGCTCGATGGCGGGGGCATCCTTGCCCCCTTCGCGATACGCCATGCTCAGCAGCCGGCAGAGGTTCCGGTACCCCTCGACAGATTCGCACAGCAGCGTCAGGTGGCTCGAATCCGGCAACGTCACCTCCGCCCCCGTGATCGGCCTCAGGCCCTGCTCGCGGGCTACCTTCGCGAACTCCATCGCCCCATACAGGTTGTCGTGGTCCGTCAGCGCGAGGGTGTCGTATCCAAGCGACAGCGCCTGCGCGATGAGCTCCCCGGTCGTGCTCGCGCCTTCGCGCAGGCTCCAGCAGCTGTGCGTGTGCAGCTCTACATACTTGCTCATGGCGAAGCTCCCCGCCCGGCGGCTGTCTTCGGCCCGTGATATGGCTGTACGTACCACCCCCCGCTTATGAGGTCGCGGTACACCACCAGCCGCGACCCGTCATCCAGTTCGATCGCGTAGTAGCGGCGCGAAACCTCATCGCGCCACCACTCATCATCGATCCGCCAGCTCTCGTGGACGGCTGCCACACGACGATACCCGCCGCGCCACGGGATGGTTTTCGGCGTGCCATCGTGCCCCGCTTCGATAGCGAGCGGCCGCGGTTCGTTCAGCCGCCGTAAGCGGCCAGCGCCAGTTGCCGCTCGGGGATTCTCGACCATGGTTGCACCTCGATCACCTGGTAGACCTGTGGGCCTCCCTCGCGTGTATTGAGTTGTTCGATCGCCTCCATCAGCTCCCGGTGACGCCGCGGGCCGATGGGCCAGAGGTTCGCCTGGTGGCCGTATTCGCTGCAAAGCCCCGAAAGCGTGATGCCTGCCGCGCTCGCCGCGGCCGTCAGCTGCAACTGTTCCACCTTCGCGCGCAGCACGAAGAGCATCCGCGCCAGGTCACGCGTGGGTTCGCGAAAGACCAGCCGGCGCGCTACCTGCGTGCCATCTTCGAGCTGGAGCCGCCAGTCCAACTGCCGCAGGGACTGCCCTCGCAGCCGCGTGTCCTGGAGCGCCCGTTGAAGCAGCTCGCGCGTCGCGGCCAGCAACGCATCCGTCGTTACCGCCGGCGCAGGCAGGTCCGCCTCGAGCAGCGATTGCCGCCCCGGCACGATCGAAGAGGTGTCGCGTCCATGCGCCAGATCCCACGCCCGCGCGCCGTCCGGCCCGAACTGCGCCTGCATCGCCGAGCGTGGCAGTACCGCGACATCCCGCAGGTTATCCAGCCCGAGCAGGTGCAACCGCTGATGCATCGCAGGGGAGACAGGCAGCACCTCGACGGGCAGCCCCGCGAGGAAGCGGCGCGTATCGCACGGCGCGAGTGTCACCAGCGGGCAGCCATTCTCCGAGCCAGCCATCGCCGCTGCATGCGCCACAAACACCGATTCGCCCGCGCCAAGGCTCACCGGCAGGCCTGTCGTCGCGCACGCCGACTGGTGGAGTTCGCCCAGGAACGCCTTATCGTCTATGCCATTCATGCGTGCCAGCCCGCGCACCTCCATGTGGAGATGCCCCGGCGCCACCTCCTCCACCACCGGGCTTGAAAGCTGCATGAGTTCCGCCAGGCACGCCGCTTCCGCAAGCAAATCCGCCTGCCGCAACGGGATGAACACCGCCCGCGGGCAGAGCGCCAGCGCCCGCCGTAACTGCATCCCCAGCGTCACGCCCATGGCTGCCGCCTCCGAGGAGCACGCCGTCACCTGCGCGTGCTCCTCCGGCGACCCACCGGCCACGACCGGCTTCCCACGCAGCCCCGGCTGGTCACGACGCGCCACTGCAATGGGCAGGTCTCGGACGACAACACATGCCACATCCATAGGACCTTCGAGTATAGAACATGTGTTCTAGTTCGCGAATACCACAAACATTAAGATGTGGCCCTCACCCCCGGCCCCCCGCCCCTCTTCAAGGGCGAGGGGAAGCCGCAAGCTGCGAGCCGCAGCGATCTGCACCGCGGGTGAGGGCATCCAGTACCCTAACGCCATGGATCGCCTGCGCACCCTGGCCATGCGCCCCTACCTGCCCATCGCCATCATCTTCTTGTTCCTGCTGATGGCCCTCCTCGTGTGGCAGCTTGCCAATGACGTCCCGGAGGAAAACAGCAACTCTGTCACGGCTACTGTCACATCCACGAATAGCACCGCGCCTTAAGCAGAAAAGCGGCGAGGCCCGAAGCCTCGCCGCCGCTGCAATGCGCTACCTGCCTACACTCGTACGCCCGTAAGCTTGGCGAGCTTGATCGTGTTGAACAGCGCCACGCTCGCATACCACTTCACCCGGATGCGCGAAGCGTCCTTCGTTTCCAGGCTGCCGACGCGTTCGACCGTGAGTCCGCCGGGCGCGGTCAGGCCCGCGAGCCCGCCTTCGCCGAACTGCATGGCGTAGACGGTGCTGCAATCGGCGCTTGTGCCCACCGTCTTCGCATCGCTGATGTAGTCGTTCAGGCCGATGGGGATGCCATCGTAGAACTGGATCATGTTGCCGAACGCGTCCCGGTCAGCCTCCAGGAACCCGCCCGTTGTGCGCGCCAGCACATTCATCGAACGCCTCGTGCGGCGGCTCATCAGCAGCATCTCCGGCTTGCCGCCGCGCACTTTATCGATGAGTTCGTCGAGGTGGTCGAAGTCGAGCGCGGCGCCGTTTGTGCCCATGGAGACCACCTGCCCCGCATCGCAGAGCCTGTCGATTGCGTCGAACGCATTCGGGTCGCTTGTGCTGTCACCCGTGATAAACGTCTCATCGAACAGCGTTTGCACGGCGCGCGACTTCAGCTGGACGACCGCCGCTTCAAGATCCTGGATGTTCGAACGTGTCGTCTTCAGGAAATTGTCGACATCCGCATCACCGCCAAGGATCTTGAGTGCGGCGGTCTTCTGCGAAAACGTCGGCGTGTCCTCGGCCCAGTCGTCGCCAACGTCATAGAAGGCGGCCGTCGCGGCGGCATTTTCGCGGTTGTAGGTGAGACCATTGCCAGTGATTTCGATGAACGGCAGACGCTGAAGGACCGGGCTTTCCTGGACGATCGTCTCGATGACGCCGGCAAGAAGGGTGTCGTTGCTGAGTTTGCTCGCCTCCGTGAGCGTGAGGGCCACAGGCCAACCTCCGGTGATGGGATGGCCCAGTGTTTGCACCCAGGTAGTGCACAGCCGAGGTGAGGTTGTCACCGGCGAGCACACCGGCGACCGCGCATGGCGCAAGGCCGAAGACGTCACGGCGTGAGCCGTAGCAAGATAAACCGGTGGCCCAACACCGCTATACCGGCGCCGCCCAACTGCACGACGACGCGTTCTGCCTCTGCCTGACGGTGGATGGGAACGCCGCAACCATCGACCTGCCCGGCTTCATGCGTTTCCGGATACCGCTGGAATTGGCCCCCAGCGGGGTGTACAGGGTCCCGCCCGGCGCTGGGCCTTGCCTGATAGAGCTCGACTTCTCCACGATTCCCGTCACCGGCGCGGCCCACGGACACGGAGGCAGTGGGCCGGTCATGCTCTGGCCCGAACTGTCCTTCGACCGTGCTGCCTTCGAGCCGTCCAACGGTGCGTACCGCACTGGTGACGGACACGAACTCTTCCTGGGCATCCGCGGTGACGGGCCGGCTGCCATCCCGTACCTGCTTGATGGCGACGACATCGTCCGGCTCCATCCCACCGGCCCTGCCGTGTTCGCCGGGGAGCGTGGCGAACTCGTACGGCTCGGCCGCGACGAGCTGGTCGTGGAGCGAGCAGGCGACAGGACCCTCGCTCGCCGCTTCGAGCCCTATCGCTCGCAGGAAGCGTCGTTCCAGGCCGAGGGCGCGGAGCTTGCCGGAACGCTCTTCATGCCCCACGGCGCCGGCCCGTTTCCGGCGGTCGCCCTCGTGCATGGCGCGAGTCCTGGCGAACGAGGCTTCTATCAGCTGTATGCGCACCACTTCGCACGGTGCGGTATCGCCGCCCTCGCCTATGACCGCCGTGGGAGTGGTAGATCGACGGGCAATGCCGGATCCAGGCTCGCAACTCGTGCCCGTGATGCGGCAGCAGCCATCGAGTGGCTGCGGCGCCAGCCGGGGATCGATCCCGGGCGCGCCGGCCTCTGGGCGTTCAGCAACGGCACCTGGTCCGCACCCATGGTTGCCGCGGGCATAACACCTGTCGCGTTCGTGGTGCTCACGGGAGCCGCTGGTGTCTCTGGCGCCGAGTCGGAGATCCATCGCAAGCTCACGGAACTCCGGAGTTGGGGCGGGGGGCCCCTGCTTCTCAATACGGTGCAACGTGCGTGGCGCACGGCCTACGCATACATTGGAGGCGGGCAGTGGCCCGCCGGCGTCACCCCGGCCGAATACGACGCGCTGATCGCCGATCTCCACGCCGATTCGTCGCTCACGGCGATACCGCTCGCTGATTATGCCGTCGAAAACCCATGGCTCGCCCCCATTCCGCCAAACATGCCCGCCGCCGAACTCCAGCGGCGCGCCGGCCGTTCCCCAGATCTCGCTTACGACCCGATCGACGACTACCCCCGTATCACATGCCCAATCCTTTTTCTCGTGGGCGAAGATGACCCAAACACGCCCGCTGAAGGGGCAACCCGCATCCGCGAGGCGCTCATCCGAAGTGGCAATACACGCTCGACGGTCGAAGTCGTCCCGGGCGCCGGCCACTACATCAACGTCACACCGCCGCATATCGAAGGCGCGTCCGCTGCAGAAGCCGCCGCCGAACTGCACGGGCTCCGCTTCATGCCGGGATACCTGGAGCGCATGGCGGAGTGGATCCTGCACGCCGTGGGCGGCCAGGGGCGCGACGAGGGCCCCCGGCCAACTGACCGGGAGCCCTCGCGTGGGGGTCCGCCGCGCCCGACCTAGGGAGCGGTGCAGAGCACAGCAACCACCGTCCCTGTGCCAGCGTGGCCCGGGTTGGCAGCGTAGCCGCTGCCTGTCTCTACGATGACGACCTGGTGGACGTCACCACTGATGGTGCTTCCCGACTGGCTGATGGAGGTCGAAACCACGACAGCCATGTACGACGGCACGCTCGAAGGCGGCCCGGAGCTGTTGCCCGGCTGTGTCGTCCAGGTCTGGCCGCACGCGGGCATCGTGAGGCTGCTTTCGAAGCCCTTGAACGCCGCCGGCGCTGTGCCGCCGCTCAGCCCGTTCAACTTCCACCACTGTGAGCCCCAGAACGTCACGTCCGTCCCGACTGCAGCGTTCTTGTCGCCGATGACGAACGAGCCCTGTGCCAGGTACGCGAAGACGAGCGCCTGTTGGTCGTTCGAAGACGGCACATAGTAGGTGTCGCCCGCGAAGCTATCAGTGACGGGCTGTGGGCCGAGGCCGACAGTCACGGGGCTGATGGAGCAGTTGGCAACACCAGATGCGTCGGTGGTCGCGGAGCAGCTCTGGGCGCCGCTACCGCTGCCGAGCGTGATGGTCACGGTCTTACCGGCGATGCCGATGTTGTCCTCGGGGTCGAACAGCGTCGCGGAGAGGTTCGCTGTCCCGCCCTGGGCGAAGAGCTGGAGGCTGGTTGTCGAACTGAGCGCCGACTCTTCCTGGTTGATGGTGAACGGCGCGGTCGTGGTGCTCGGAAGGAGGAGCCCATCGCCCGCGAAGGAGACCACCACAGAGCTGGCGCCCGGCGCCTGGTTGATCACGAACGAGCACGATGCGGCGCCCGTCGCATCTGTTGTGCCGTTGCACGACTGGCTGCCAAGGGTGAACGTCAATGTCTCACCGGCCACCGCGCTGCCATCGCTCTGCTTCGTGAGCGTGCCGGAGAGCGTGACCGAATCGTTGAAGTCCTCGTTGGACGGGCCGGTGTAGGTGGCGACGGTCGGCGCCTCGACAGGCACCGTGATCGTCTGCACGTAGGCCGCATCAGGCGTGCCATCGTCGTTGGTGACGATGCTGCCGTTCAACGTCCAGTAGACGGTGCAGTGATAGGTGGTGCCGTCCGGGGCGGTGGCGGCGAGGCCGATCGTCTCGGTGAACGCCGCATCATCGCCGCTCGTAACGGTCTGCGATGGCGGCGCCCAGCCCACGCTGAGTTGTGGGTCGCAGGTGCCGAGTTGCGGGGTGACAGTCACGGGCAGGTTCGTGAGGCCCGTGAGGATGGCACTCGAGACCTGCGCGGGTGTGGCACTGGGCAGGAGTACGCCACCAGTGGCCGTGACGATGGCTGTCGCCTGGCCGCCATTATCGAGCCCGTTGCCGCCGCCGCTATTCACGGGGATCGCGATGACCTTGATGTTCGCGGCCTGGAGCGCTGCTATCGTGCTGGCAAGTGTGGCGGGGCCGTCAGGATCGTGCCCGTTGGAATCGCCGAACCACACGACGATGCGCGTGGAGCCCGGGCGGAACCCGGTGGCCGCACTGGATGCCAGCGTCTGGAGTGCATAAAGCTGCGACTCCGGCGTGTCACAACCACCACTCGCCGACCAGGTCCCCATGGCGGCCTGGACCGCGGCGGTGTTCGCTGTAATGGCCTGGTCAAGGTTGTAGCTGAACGGGTCGAAGCTGCAGTTCAACTGATCCTTATACTGCCCGGCGCCGAACTCCGATTGTGACTGTGCGGTGAGCACCGTGCTCATGATGTTGGAAATGTTGGCCTGGACGTTGGCGATGGTGGGGCCCATGCTCCCCGTCGTATCCGAGAGGAAGAAGACGTCAGGCTTTGGCGGGATAGGCGGAGTGTGCACCACTTTGT
>JAFKFP010000230.1 GCA_017308185.1 bacterium
GCGCACGAAGATCACGTGGGCGTGGACAGCCTCGCCGCGCGCTTCGGACTTTCGCGGAGGACGATCTTCCGGATCTTGAGCCACGGGCGCGAATAAGCGCCGCGGGCTACACCGGCGTGAAGGCGATGGGCAGCTTCCGTACACCGCGCATGATGAACGTGGGCACCCGCGGGAGTGGCTCCGAATCGGTGCGGTGGATATCGCGGGTGCGCGCGAGGAGCGTTTCGAGGGCGATGCGAGCCTCCAGGCGTGCCAGCGGCGCTCCCAGGCAGAAGTGGATCCCCATGCCGAACGAGAGATGCCGGTTCGGTGTGCGGCCCACATCGAAGACGCCGGGGTCCGTGAAGATTGCAGGGTCGCGGTTCGCAGCGGCGAGCCAGACGACGGCAAGCTGGTCCTGTTCGATGGTCTTGTCACCGAGGTGCACGGGACGCGTCGCGCGCCGCACGGTGGCCTGGACCGGTGAGTGATAGCGGAGCACTTCCTCGATAGCGGTGGGGAGCATCTCCGGTGCATCGAGGACACGCTGAAGCTGGTCCGGGTGCGCCATGAACTCGATCACGGCATTCGAGATAAGGTTCGTGGTTGTTTCGTTGCCTGCGACGAGGAGCAGGATAAGCATCTGGAGCAACTCTTCGAATGAGAGCTTTTCGCCGTCGGTCTCGGCCTCGAGCAGGCGCGAGAGCAGGTCGTCCCTGGGGTCCGCGCGGCGGAGTCCGGCCATGCGCTCGAAGTATTCGCGCATCGCGTCGATGGTTTCGGGGCGGACATTGCTTTCGGCGTCGCCATCGATACCAGCCCCGAGGCCGCTCACGATCTCGTCGCTCCAGGTCTTGAACATCTCACGGTCCTCGGGTGGGATGCCCAGGATTTCGGAGATCATGATCACCGGGAGCGGGTACGAGAGCGCCTCCACGAGGTCCATCCTCCCGGTGGGGATGACCTCATCGAGCAGCTCGTTCGCGACGGCGCGGATGCGGGGCGCGAGGTGCTCAATCATGCGGGGCGTGAACGCCTGGGAGACGAGGCTGCGCAGGCGCGTGTGGCGGGGCGGGTCCTCCCCAAGCATGCTCGGCGAGTAGTCCTCGGCCGCCATCCGCTGGGCATCTGTCATCGCTGCGAACTGCTCCGCGGTCGGCAGTGGCCGCGGGCGGCTATCGGATGACCAGCTGGCGCTGTCTTTCAGGATGGCGGCGATGTGTTCGTAGCCGAAGATCAGCCACAGGTTTGGCCCGGCGAGAAAGAGCGGGCTCATCTGGCGGCCCATCTCATAGAACGGGTACGGGTCTTCGAGGAAGGCGGGATCGTTCGGTGCGAAGGCGACCATAGCGTGCTCCTGGAGAAGTGCGGTACCAGTCATGGTAGCCGATGCGAATGCAATTCGGAAGCCAGTCTAGTGCCAAAGATTATTCATCACGACATCAATAAAGTCAAAGTCGAAGTTCATCCCCATGCCGGGAGCGCGCGAGGTTACTACCTTTCGCATGCTCCTCAGAGCCGCAGCTCGCTCGAATGCCCCGGGAAGAGCCGTGCGGCAGGGTCGATGACGCGGCGCGCGGCATTGGCCGCGATGGCGGCCTGCGCGAAGCCGGTAACTATCAGGTTCAGCGGCTCGGACCCGTCGACCGCGGCGATATCTCCGGCGGCGAACACGCCCGGCAGGTTCGTGGCCATGAAGCCATCCGTGCGGATGTGGCGGATATCCGCGAGATCGAGGCCCCACGAGCTGATCGTGCCGAGGGATGCCTTGAAACCGATGTTGATGAGCACGGCGTCGACGTCGAGGTTGCGCTCTTCGCCCGTGCGGTTCTCGAAGATTGTCGCGCCGGTCACCTGGCCGTCTGCCCCGTGGACACGCTTCAACTCCCAGTGGGTAAGCATCGGGATGTCGGACATCCGTAGCGAGGTGAGGCTTGCCTCGTGCGCGCGAAACTCGTCGCGCCGGTGGATGAGCGTGATTTCGGATGCCCAGTCCTTGAGGTTCAAGCACCAGTCCACGGCGGTATCGCCGCCGCCCACGATGAGCAGCCGCTTACCGCGGAAGGGGCGCTTGTCCTTCACGAAGTAGTAGACGCCCTCGCCTTCGAACGCATCGATGCCGGGCCGATCGAGGCGGTTCGGCGTAAATGCACCGATGCCGGCGGTGATGACGACGGTGCGCGTGAGGTGTGCATGTCCCGAGCTGCCGAGCCGCCACACGTCTTCATCGTTAGCGGTGACGTGTGTGAGCGTTTCGATGCGTTCGCCGAATACAAACTCCGGCTGGAACAGCGCGACCTGTTGCATGAGTTGCTGCACCAGATCTTTCGCGAGGATCTTGGGGTGACCGGGCACATCGTAGATGAGCTTTTCGGGGTAGAGCACCGCGAGCTGCCCGCCCGGCTCGGGCAGCGCCTCAATGATCTTTGTGCGCATACCACGAAGGCCGGCATAGAAGGCCGTGAAGATGCCCGTCGGCCCCGCGCCGATGATGGTGAGGTCGAATATCTCTGGGTCTGCCACGTACGCCTCCATGCGCTGCTGCTGCCCGGCTGGTGACTCCAGTGTAGGCAGGCTCGCCCGGCACCCGCACGAGTGTGGCCCATGCCGGCCATGAGTGGGCGGATCTTCGGTCGCGGCCGCGTGCGGAGTAGGCTGGGGATTAAGTCCCACATGGAGGTGAGCGCATGCCGCCACGCATCAACTATGCCGAAGCGTTTCCGGAAGGCCAGAAGGCGATGTACGGATTCGCGAAGGCGGTCCATCAATCCGGACTGGAGCATTCGCTGATTCAGCTCGTGCTCACACGGGCGTCACAGATTAATGGCTGCGCATGGTGCCTGAACATGCATACGCGCGACGCGATCAAGGCGGGCGAACAGCCGCGGCGCTTGCATCTGCTGCACGCCTGGCGCGAGACGCCGCTCTATAGCGAACGCGAACGGGCCGCGCTCGCACTGACCGAGTCCATGACGCTGATCGCGAAGACGCGGCAGGTCCCGGACGACGTATACGACGCCGCTGCAGCGCAATTCAACGAGCACGACCTGGCAGCGCTGATGCTCACGATTGTCGAGATCAACACCTGGAACAGGCTGGCGATCACTGCCGAGAAGTCGCCGGTCCTCGACCAGACACTGCCCGGGTAGAGGAGGAGCAGGACGATGACGAATCGCATCAAGCTATACGAGGCTTTCCCCGAGGGACTCAGCGCGATGGGCGGCGTGGGCACGGCTGTGCACGACTCCGGGCTCGAACACTCGCTCATTGAACTGGTGGACGCTCGCGCGTCGCAGATCAATGGGTGCGCATTCTGCCTGAACATGCATGTCACCAATGCCGTCAAAGGCGGCGAGAACGAGATGCGGCTCCTCGTGCTCCCGGCATGGCGCGAGACCACCTGGTTCACCGAGCGCGAGCGCGCGGCACTGGCGCTCACCGAGGCGATGACACTCATCGCGGAGAACCATGTGCCGGACGATGTGTGGGAAGCGGCGGCGGAGGAGTTCGAGGAGCGCGAATTGTCGGCGCTCATGCTCGCCATCTGCCAGATCAACGCATGGAACCGGCTGCAGGTCGCCACCGAAGCACCGCCGCGCCTCGATTGAGGCCGCTGCTCGCAGGGCTCGCCATCTCCTAGCCTCGCCGCCGTTTCCCGCCGTCGCAGCCTCGCGTAGAATGCGCGCATACATTCACGTAGACGTTAAGGAGGCGCCCCATGGGCAAGCTTGATGGGAAGGTAGTGCTCGTCACCGGTGCGAGCCGTGGTATCGGCAAGGCTATTGCCGAGGTCTTCGCTGCCGAAGGCGGGAAGGTGGCGTGTGTCGCCCGCACGCTGCACGAAGGCGACCACCCGCTGGAAGGTTCGCTCGACCACACGGTCGCGGGCATCAAGGAGAAGGGCGGCGAGGCAGCCTCGTTCGCGGCAGATATTTCCGAGCACGAGCATTGCGTGGATCTCGTTGACCGCGTGAAGAAGCACTACGGTCCGATCGATGTGCTGGTGAACAACGCAGCCCTCACCTATTTCATCCCGATCAAGGATTACCCGGTGAGCCGCTGGCACCGTTCCATTGGGGTGAATTTTCACGCGCCCTTCTACCTGAGCCAGCTCGTGATCCCCGATATGGCAGCGAAGAAGGCAGGCTCCATCGTGAACATTTCGAGCGGCGCGGCGATTGGGCCGGGCCGCGGTCCCTACAAGGAGCCAGCGCGCGGTGGAGGCACGCTCTACGGCGCGGAAAAGGCCGCGCTCGAGCGCTTCACGCAGGGCCTCGCCAGCGAACTCTACGAGGACGGTATCAGCGTCACCTGCGTGTCGCCGTCACAGGTGGTCCCCACACCGGGTACCGTCTTCCATCACCTGGTGACGGGCATGGACGACCCGCGCGGCGAGCCGCCCGAGTACATGGCGAAGGCAGCGCTGCTCCTCGCGACAGAACCGCTCGATAAGGTGACGGGCCGCGTGACGTACAGCCAGGAGATCCTCGGCGAATTCGGCTGGATCGATAACGCCAAGGGCACGGGCGTCGAGCGCAAAGGTTCGGGATACAGCCAGGTCTAGAATTCTCGATTCACGTTTGGCGATCCCGATAGGGCCTGTCTCTTTGTGGCAGGCCCTTTCAAATGCCGAATGCCGCTACGATATCCGCGCATGACCACCGGCTCGAACCGTGACCTTCTCGAACGCCAGATCCGCAACCTCTTCGTCGTCGATGGAGAGGGGCGGCTGGCGCGAGTCAACGAGCCGGGTGGCGGTTCGCCGCCATTGTTCTTCATCGGGCGCGCGACCGATGGATGCGTCGCGTTCGTCAGTCCGCAGTTGCCGCCGCGGGCCGCCTCACAGCTGCTCGAACTCGCCGCGAAGGAGCCGGCCACCAGCGAGTTCGTGCGGCCAGCACATGTCCTGGAAGTTGCCGCGGCCGTCGCGCGCGCGGCCGGGATTCCGGCTACTACCCGCCGGGGCCCGGCCTACATCGCTGACGCCGATCCGCCACGGATCGCCGTGGATGCGGATGTCGTAGCCGCGAGTGGACGGCTGCTCCACCCTGACCTCGCAGCCAAATGGGATGGCCCGCGTCTGCCTGCGCTGGAACTTGCTTTCGGTGTCGAAGCAGCCGGGCGGGTCGTCGCGCTGTGCCACTCAGCCCGGCTCGGGCCGGACGACGCTGAAGCAGGCGTGGAGACGGTCGAAGCGTTTCGAGGCCGAGGCTATGCAACGGCGGCTACTGCGGCGTGGGTCAATGCCGTGCGAGCAAGCGGACGTGCCGCGTTCTACAGCACCGATTGGGACAACACTGCGTCACAGGGCGTGGCGCGGAGAGTAGGTCTGCGGCTGCTGGGCGAGTTGAGTTCGGTAAACGCCGGCGGACATGAGGTTTCGGGGCCGTAGCGCCCGCGGAGAAAGCGGAACAAGTCTCTCGCAAACTTGGCATAAGTCTCGAAATCCATACCTCCGGGTGGGACGCTGGGATCGGCGCATCGTCCCAACCCGAGCGAAATCGCGCGCCGTGGAGACTTCCGATGAGAAGTAAGTTCGCAATCATGGGGCACCCGCTCCACCCAACGCTTGTTGCGATACCAGTTGGCCTGTTCGTCTGGACACTCGTCGCCGATATCGT
>JAFKFP010000231.1 GCA_017308185.1 bacterium
CCGCGAGATGTTTGACGGAGGGCGCCTGCTCCACAGCTATCGGGCCGGCGCCGCTTCCATCAATGGGATGCTCGAAGACTACGCCTATCTCGGCCTCGGTCTGGTCGAACTCTACAAGCTCAGCGGCGGCCTCGACGCCCTCCAGTGGGCCGAAGAACTCCTCCTCAATATCGTTCAGCGCTTCCATGATGACGAGCACGGCGGCTTCTTCGAGACAGCGTCCGACGCCGAACAACTGCTCTTTCGCAACAAGGACTACTTCGATGCCGCCACGCCATCCGGCAATGGAGCCGCGGCTTTGCTCGGCGTGTGGCTCGCACGCTACTACGCGCGCCCCGATGCCGAACGCGTCGCCGACGAAGTCATCGGCCAGGTAAGCGACCATCTCCTCGCAGCCGTGTCGGGCTTCGGCACGCTCTGGCAGGTAGCGCTCTTCCGGAACGCGCCGCCGCGCGAGATCGCCATCATCGGTGGTACGGACGCGCGCGAGCCACTCGAAGCGGTAACGGCTTCTCGCTACCTGCCCTGGGCTGTGGTCGCGCCGTCAGCCGATGCGGTGGGCCTGCCGCTCTTCGAAGGCCGGGAGGTTGGCGCGGGCGCGCGGGCGTACGTGTGCGAGGCGATGGCGTGCAAGCTCCCGGCCACCAACCCGGGGCAGTTGATTGAGCAGCTGGACTCCCTGTTCCGGGAGCAGGCACGCCCGGCCTAGGGCGCGGGACAGAGCTGGAAGCCATCACTTCCATAGACTGGCACGGTTGTCGTCATCGGATCATCTGTGGGCGCGCCGCACAACGTCGACACGTTGGTCACCCATGGCGCGATGGACGTCTGCACGATGGATGTGACAGTAGCGGCACTCACTGTCGTGAGCGAGCACCCAACCCCTCCGCTCAGCGAGTAATCGGTTGCGGCCAGTTGGGCGAGGGCGATGTCGCTGACAGTCGTCGGGCCGTCCGGGAATCCGGCCGCCACATGGTTGAGCAAGGTCACAACGGCGTCCTTGTCCACACCGTTGGTGGTGTCAATGCTCAGGTTGCATTGCCCCGCCACGGGCAGCGTGACTGGGATTGGTTGAACGGTCTTGAGACGGAACCGAAGGGTGAGGTGAAATTCGGCGTTTGCTTGGTCGGGGACGACTACGGCCCGTGGCTGGTCTCCGGCCTGTTGAGCGGCATCCACGGACATCGTCGGTAGTGGATCGGATTGCACGCCGCCCGGGCAGGCCGCCAGCGTTGGCTCCGAGCATTGTGCAGCGACCGGGACAATGGCCTGCGCGGCGTCGTGGATCATGAAGAAATTCGCCGATAACCATGCGGCGGCGAGGTTGTCATACGTGATTGCTGCAAGCCCGCCAATGCTACTCTCGCAGCCGTCATGTGGGTCATTGTCTGCGTCGGTCCAGCCGGTCTCACAGGTGTACGTGATCATGTGGGCACTTTCGTCGCAATTCACGAGCATATGCAGCCCGACAGAGGGCGTGTGAGAGGAGCACCAGCTCACTAGGGATGCGCATGCGAGGGAGATGCTGTTATCGGGGTTCGTCGTGACGGCGACGGACCCCGCGCTGCCGTCGGTGCGCGTGCAGCTTGAACCGTCCAATGCGCCGAGCGACACATCGCCCGCCGGCCCCTGGAGGCCCTGGGGGCCGGGCTCACCCTGCGGTCCTCTTGGCCCCGGGTCACCGGCCGGGCCCTGTGGACCGGGGTCACCGGCGGGGCCCTGCGGGCCAGCTTCACCCTGCGGGCCTTGATTGCCCTGCTGATTCCACCTGATGGCAGTCTCATGCGGGCCGCACGAGTCATCCCTTGAAATGACGCGCAGTTGGCCGTTCGCATCCTTGACGCAGCCGTGGTATTGACCGGCGTCGTCGGTCAGGTTGTTACCAGTCACGGCATATGCGGTTGCACCAATGGCTACAACGGCTATCGCCGCCAGCCCAAGCCATACGAGTTTCATGCGCTTCCTCCTCGCCGTCGGTCAGCCCTAACTGGCGGGTGCCGCTGTGCTTCGCTCGCGGGACACTAACATAGCGCCCCTATTTCGCGCTAGCCGAGACGGGATACGGGCTACACGGGACGTGGTAGTCGAATATGACGAGGCGCACGATGCAACACATCGCAGTGACGGATGTGGTAGATTCGCGCCAAGCGAAACATCGCACGGGGCATTGCCATGAAATTCGGCATCTTCTTCGAAATCTCGGTGCCACGCCCCTGGGGCCCCGACACCGAATACAACGTCTACCACAACTGCCTCGAGCAGGCCCGGCTCGCCGATGAGCTTGGCTTCGACCAGTGCTGGGCGGTCGAGCACCACTTCCTCGAAGAGTATTCACACTGCTCCGCCCCCGAAGTGTTCCTCACCGCCGTCGCGGCCACGACGAAGAACATCCGCATCGGGCGGGGCATCGTCGTCTGCGTGCCGCAATTCAACAACCCTATTAAGGCTGCCGAAGTCGCGGCGGTGATGGACATCGTTTCGAATGGACGGCTCGAGTTCGGCACCGGCCGCTCAGCGACGTGGACCGAACTCGGCGGATTCGGCGCCGACCCCGACGAGACCAAGAAAACCTGGGACGAGTGGACCCGCGTCATCCCGAAGATGTGGACGAACGAGCGCTTTGGCTACGAAGGCCGCGCCTTCAGCATGCCCAAGCGCGCAGTCCTGCCAAAGCCGTACCAGAAACCGCACCCGCCGATGTGGGTCGCGGTCACCAGCCCTGGCACCGAGCTGGATGCGGCCGACCGTGGCATGGGCAGCCTCGGCCTCACCTTTGGTGGCTTTTCCGAACAGGAGAAGAAGATCGCCGAATACCGGCGGCGCATCAAGTACTGCGAACCCGTCGGGTCGTTCGTGAACGAGCAGGTCAACACCGTGAACTTCCTCTTCTGTCACGAAGACAACGAATACGGCGCGAACACCGGCAAGCGGCTTGCCGGCACGTTCAACTACCTCGCCGAGCAGTTGTTGGCAGCCCGCCAGGCGTACCCGACACGCTCCTATCCCAACCTCGGCTTGCTCCCGGCGCTGCGTCGCGAATCGACCAGTGCACCCGAAGGCAACATCCCCGAGGGCCTCGCCATCGGGAACCCCGACCGTATCGTCGAGGTCATCCGTAAGTGGGAATCCGCCGGCGTGGACCGCATCAACTTCCTCCTGAATGCGGTGGAAACCGTACCTCAAGCCGAGGTCCTCGCGAGTATGCGGCTCTTCGCCAAAGAGGTGATGCCGAAGTTTGCCGAAAAGCGCGAAGCCGTCCCGGCTGGCGTGGCGGGAGGCGAATAATGCCGCTCGTTGGGACACGCAACCTTTCCGATCTCGCCGCGGTCGCCCCGGTCGTCGCCAATTTCGATACCGAGCGTCTGGAGTTCCCCGGCGCCCGCATCCTCCAGCTCATGTACGAAATCGACGACGATGCGATGGTCTCGCTGCTGCCGCCGTCGCTTCATCCCACCATCCCGCCGACGCTCGTCTTCACCGTGACGCACGTCCCCGAGAGCCCGTTCGGCGCGTTCACCGTGGCCGAGGTGCGCGTCGGTAGCCGCTCCGGCGCCCGCCCCCGCGGGCTCCTCGTGCACGGCTTCTGCGATTCTGCAGATGCTGTCGAAGCGCTGCGTGCCGGCTGGGGCTACCCCCTCGTGCAGGCGAACGTTTCGCTCCAGAAGCGCTACGACCGCATCCACGCGGAAGCGCACCACGGCGGCCACAAAGTCCTCGACATGTCGCTATTGAACCCCGAACCGATCAGCGGCAACGACCTGCAATACCTCGCGAGCCTCAACCTCGCCCGCGTCGTCCGGGACGGCGCCGAACAGACGCGACTTATCCAGGCCGACCCCGACCACGTGTTCCATAGCGCCGACCGCGGCCAGCCCCAACTCGACGCCTTCGACCCCGCCGCGTTCAACGTCGCGGGCGCGACCACCAACTACCCCGTCTCCGCCTCCTACGCCGTCGCCGACATCACCATGCCCACCATCCGCTACCTCGTGGACCCGTCGAAGCCGCCGATGCTGTCGGTGGAGCGGGTGGGGTGACGGGTGCCCTATACTTTATCCATGGTTCAAGCACCTACCAATGTCGACAGCCTCTTCGACCAGGCGCTATCACTCGCATCCGAGGAGCGTGCGGAGCTCGCACACCGCCTGATCGACAGTATCGTCGACAGCGAGGACGTTGCCGGCATCGCTGAGGTCGACGCCTACTGGGAGGCCGAGCTGCGCCGCCAGGACGAGGAGATTGCTGCCGGGACCGCACGTCTCGTGCCATTTGAGCAGGGCCTAGCCGAAATGCTCCGGCCACTCACATAGATGAAGCTCTCCATCCGCGAAGAGGCGGTTGCGGATGCTGTGTACATTCGCACTTGGCTGCTCGATCGATCGCCGCGTGCTGCGGCCCGGTTCGACGCACAACTTGCTCAATCGATGCGACTCGTTATCGAGCACCCCGACGCAGGCCACATCTATCTACACGGCTACCGACGAGCCCTCTTCTTCGGCGGTCGTTACATGATTATCTAGTCGCTCACAGACGACACGCTCATTGTGCGGAACGTGGCGGATTGCCGACGGAAGCCCGGTTATTGGTTGGAGCGAGCCTGAGATTCATCAGTCTCCACTCCGAAGGATCACGGCGTGGGTGGCTCCCTCGGCGCGATGCTCCTCTAACCTCCATTGCGTCGGCGCGATCATCTCCTGCAACTCGTCGAGCGACGGCATGTAGTACTCGAACCATGGACTCGCTGTGCGCTCGTGACGGATTCGCAGGGTCATCTGGCCCGCGCGCCTGCCCTGTGAGCGGTTCAGATCATGGTAAGACAGGTAGCGTGGCTCTTCCGTATCGGAAGCGTCGAGGAACGTTCCGAGCAGGCGGGCTCCCGGCAGCGCATACCTGGCCATCTGCTTCAGCAGATAGCTACCCTGCGACGGCGACTCGAGTAGTCCGATGTTGTTGCCGATCATGAGGAAGGAGTCGAACCGGTTCGCGGCACGGTACGAACCAATTGCTGCCACCACCGTGTCGCGCACACCAAGGCGGCGGCAGACCTCGATTGCACGCGGAGAGTTGTCGAGCGCGATAACCTCGATTCCGCGCGACTGAAGTTCGAGTGAGTGCCGTCCGGTGCCGCAGCCGATATCCAGGGTACGTCCGGCCGCGCACGAGATGAGCCACTGGTCGATGGGACGCCATTGCTCGAACGGCGCGAAGTAATGTGCTGCGGGACTGACCTCGATTAGCCCGTCGCTGCGTTCGACAATCTGCAGCACCGAACCGTCGACCCCGCCGTCTTCAAGGCAATCAAGAAGCATCTGCCCAAAGGCATCGCCGACCTCCGGGCCGGCCGTCCTGTCTTCATTCATAATTCGGCGATCATACGCAGTTCGATGCGATGACGTCGCGCCCCACCGGTGTAGAATCGCCACCATGCCGAACCCAAACCCCACCGTGAACTGGGACGCCCTCTTCGATGAGGCCGTCGATACCCTCTGCCGCTTTATCCGCGTCAATACCTCCAACCCGCCGGGACGCGAAACCACCTACGACGCCGGCGACGATCGCGTATCTCTCCGCGCTGTGCTCAAGGGCGATGGCTCGAAGCGGCCGTTTATGCTCCTCAACCACACGGACGTGGTGCCGGTCGAGCGTGAGTTTTGGGACGAGGACCCGTTCGGCGGCATCATCAAGGATGGCGAAATCTGGGGCCGCGGTGCGCTCGATATGAAGGGCCTCGGCATCGCCCAGCTCATGACCTTCCTGACGCTCAAGCGACTCGGCGTGCCGCTCGCCCGCGACGTGATCTTCTTCGCGCAGGCTGATGAAGAGGCTGGCAGCGAGTACGGCATGCGCTTCATCATCCGTGAACACCCGGAGACGCTCGATGCGGAGTACGTCATAAACGAGGGCGGTGGCGGCACGACGGAGATGTTCGGCGTGGAACGCCCCGTGTTCAGCATCGGCGTTTCCGAAAAAGGCCCACTCTGGCTCAAGCTCATCGCTGAAGGCCGCCCGGGCCACGGCTCGGTGCCCCACTCCGAGAACGCGCTAGACCGGCTGGTGCGCGCGCTCTACAAAATCCAGACGTGGGAGCGCCCGCTCGAAGTACCTGCCGAACTCAGCGAATACTTCCAGCGTCTCTCTCGCGCGGGCATTTACAAAGGCGACCCGACACCCGATGGCCTCCGCGACGCTGCCACGCGCGAAGACCGCATCCGCGCGATGCTCACGAACACCATCAGCGCCACAACAGCGCACGCTGGCATCAAGCACAACGTCATCCCGGCGCAGGCCGAGGCAACGCTTGACTGCCGCCTGCTTCCCGGCGTCGACCCGGCGAAGTTCCAGGCCGAGCTCGAAGCCGTCATAGATGACCCGAAGGTGCGCATCGAGCAGGTGCACGTACGCTCGTCCGGCCCGAACTCTATCGATACCGAGCTTTTCCGCACGATGGAAGACGTCATCCACGAGCACATCGAAGACGCGGTCGTGGTCCCGGGGATGGGGGTTGGGTTCACCGATAGCGCAGAGCTCCGCAACCTGGGGCAGATTAGCTACGGCTTCAGCGGCGGATTGAACAGGCCCGAAGTGGCGCGCGGCGTCCACGGGCATAACGAGCGTGCGAGCCTCGAAAGCTTCAAGCTCAACTGCCAGATGGTCTGGGAAGTCACTCGCCGCATGTGCGCGAAGGAGTGATCGGCAGCGACGCCGGGCAGCGAATCCAGTACCCTTAACCGCATGGAAAACACTACCGAGCCTGATTCTGATCGAGTGATCACCCCGCTTCGGGAGGCCCGGCGGCCCCTGTTTGAAGGAATGGGCAGTCTGCTCCTCGCGGCCGATGCAGTCACGGCCGCGGAAGCACGCGTTGCGCTTGCCTCTCTCGATACCGTCGTGGGCTACCTGCGCGACACCGTCATCCCCGCACACCACGCCGAGAACTACACCATGCTCATCGCCATGGATGGCATCCTTGGTCAGCCCGGTTCGAGCGATATCATCAAGGCGCAGCACCGGAGCATCAACGCTATGGCCGGCGACCTCCTCAAAGTTGTCGATGCTGCCCGCGCCGACGGCGACCTCGCGCAGTACGCGCGTTACCTCTTGCCGCTTCTGTACGGTTTGTATGCGGCCATCCGCGTCCACCTTGAGTCGGAAGAGGATGCCTGGCTGCCGCTGATGGATGCGCACCTTAGCGAATCGCAGGTCGGTGTCGTGGTCGAAAACTTCAGCCGGATCATGGCCGGCGATTCTCCCGGCGCACAGTCGCCGTAAAACATTTGTGACAGCCGGGCGCTACGGTCACTGGCAGGAGTTGCCATATGATTGCGCCCAGACCCGCACACGTACGCCCCATGCACTGCCGACCGGCGCGCTGCAATACTAGGAAGATGGCGCGGATATTGCTCGCCGAAGACGAGAGCGACCTCAACGCTCTGATCGCGCGCGAACTCGAACACGACGGCCACGAGGTCATCCAGGCGTTCGATGGCGCCGCGGCGCTGGCAGCCGTCGATGCAGGCGAGTTCGACCTCGCGATCCTCGATTGGATGATGCCACGCGTTGATGGGCTCACGGTCTGCCGGCACATTCGCGAGCACCAGATCCTTCCGGTTCTCATGCTCACAGCGCGGAGCGAAGAGGCCGATGTTATCCGCGGGCTCGAAGTTGGCGCCGATGACTACGTAACGAAGCCCTTTCGGATGCGCGAACTTGTCGCGCGCGTGCATGCCATACTCCGGCGCGCGGCCCAGCCGGGCCCAGAGCCCGGCTCCGATGGCGCCGTCTCCATTGGTACGCTGCGCATCAACCCGGCGGAGCGCGCCGTGACCGTTGCGGGCAGGGATGCCGCGCTTACGCCGCGCGAATTCGAACTCATCGAACTGTTCGCGCGAAACCCGGGGCGCGCCTTCAGCCGCGAATACCTGCTGGAGCGGCTTTGGCGCGATGATTACGACGTCACGGACCGCACCGTTGATACCCATGTGCAGCGGCTGCGAAAGAAGCTCGGCGGCGAAGCGGGACTCATAAAAACAGTGTGGGGGCTCGGCTACAAGCTGCAGGCCCCATCGCAGGAATGACATGCGCCCGCCGCATTGGACGCGCTACCTGGCGGTCATTCCGCTCGCGAACTCGTTGCGTGAACGGCAGGAGCGCGAGCTTCGCTTCCGTCTCGCTTCTTCGCACTTCATTGCCATCTTTGTGGTGCCCGCGGTTGTCATGGTGGTGGTGTTCGTGGTGGCGTTCTCGGCTGCCATGGCGCACGGCACGATTTTGCCACCACAGGCGTTCTACGGGTTTTCGATGGCGGCAATCGCCGGGAGTCTCATCTTTCTGCTCCCGGGCCTCGTGGTGGCCACGGTGCTCGGCCGGCGACGGGCGCGCGACATCTTCGAGCCGGTGAGTGAGCTCTCGCGGGCGGCCTCGGCCCTCGCAGACGGCGACCTTGCAAGCCGCGCGGCGATTCGAGGCCGGGACGAGTTGGCGGCGCTGGGCCGGAGTTTCAACAGCATGGCCGGCCGTCTTGAGCAGACCCTCGAACGTGAGGCGTCCGAGCGGACTCGTGCCGAAGCCGCGCTCTCGGCCAACCGCGACCTTGTCGCAAACGTCTCTCACGAGCTCCGTACGCCGGTCGCCGTGATCCGAAGCCACCTCGAGGCCCAGGCCGATGACCCCGCCCACGCCACCGATTACATGCACATCGCGCTTCGCGAGATGGACCGCCTTCAACGGCTTGTCGAGGACCTCTTCGCGTTGTCACGGCTGGAGACTGGCGTCGCAGCCGTGGCGCGGGAGCCGTTCGATGCCGCTGGGGCAGTGCGTGAAGCTGTCGCATCGCTCGCCGAACCGGCCCGGAGGCAGGCGGGCGTGCTCGTACATTGCGCTGAACCGCTGCCGAAGTGTCCCCAGGCGCTCGGCGACCGCGAACGGATCGTGCAGGTGCTCCAGAACTTCATCCGCAACGCTATTCGGTTCACTCCCGAGGGCGGGATCGTGGTGGTGGGTATGCGGACAGCCGGCGAGGGCGTTGAACTGGTGGTTGCCGATACGGGGTCCGGCATCGACCCGGCCGACCTGCCCCACGTATTCGAACGCTTCTACCGTGCCGATTCGTCACGCAGCCGGGCAAGTGGCGGGGCAGGCCTCGGCCTCGCAATCGCGAGGCATCTCGTCGAGGCGATGGGTGGGACGGTTGAAGCAGCCAGCCAGCCAGGAGAGGGCGCGGAGTTCACGGTGCGCCTGCCTGCTGCACCGCCTGCCAATGCCTGAATGCGGGTCCTGCTAATAGCCACGGCAGCCGCGCTATGCCCCACGTCGCGCTCAGCATGACCATCACACAACGCATGCCGAAGCGCCTTGACCTACTCCGCGACCTTCTGCCCCGCCGCTGCCGAAGCCTTCTGATACTGCTCGCGGAATGACTCCCACCATCCGGGGAAGACGCTCTCCGGGAGCCGGCCGGCCTTCTTGAGGCCGATCAGCCGGTCGAGCTCTGCGTTCACCGCCGCCCGCATGTCATCGAGCGACCCGTTGTTCTTGTAGGTCCAGTCGGCCCCGGGCGCTCGCTGCTCGAACGGCCGCATGGATGCCAGCCGTTGCTTGGCTTCTGCTTCCGTCATCCCACGCGTCTCGATGAGCCGCGTCGTTGCGATGTCGTCGTCCACCCCGATGAGCCACGTCTGGTCACACCAGCGCGCGTAGCCAGGCTCCATGAGGTTTACCGCCTCCATGACGGCGACGTCGTCCGGGCTAAGTTCCTCGCGCCAGCGGATGATCTCGTTGTGGATCGCGTCGGTGATCGATCCCATCGCCGTGGTGAGCTTCGCCATCTCCGCGGGCTTCCCGAAAACCTTCGCGCCGAGGATCTTCCGGTCCACGTACCCATCGGCGCCCACAACATCTTTGCCGAATGCGGCCACAACGCGGTCGAATCCCGGCGTCCCCGGGTCGTACAGGCGGTGGACCAGTTTATCCGCGTCGCAGTGCACAGCCCCACGTTCTGCGAGAGCCTGCGCTACCGTCGACTTGCCCGCCGCTATCGTCCCCGCCAGCCCGATCACGAGCGGACCTTTGCCAACGTTGTTATCGTTTGGATTCTCTGCCATGTTTCGTGCCCCGCTGTGGATTGTTACTGATCGCCATCGAATGCGCGCTGCAGGCGCGCCATATCCAGCTTCTGCATCGTCAGCATTTCAGCGAACATCCGCTCCTTCCGCTCCGAATCGCCGTGCTGCATCAACTCCCAGAATCCCTTGGGGAGGACCTGCCACGACAACCCGAACCTGTCCTTGAGCCAGCCGCACTGGCTCTCCTCACCGCCATCTGCGGTCAGCAATTTCCAGTAGTGGTCGACCTCAGCCTGGTCCTCGCAGACGACGAAGAACGAGAACGACTCGTTGAGTTCGAACTCCGGTCCGCCCTGGAACGCGATGAAGCGCTGCCCTTCGATCTCGATCTCCGCTGTGGCGTTGTCTTCGGGCAGTGGGT
Source organism: bacterium (assembly GCA_017308185.1). Taxonomy (GTDB): domain Bacteria; phylum Chloroflexota; class Dehalococcoidia; order Tepidiformales; family Tepidiformaceae; genus JAFKFP01. The sequence goes on from JAFKFP010000231.1 coordinate 10,483, forward strand.
TGACGTCCATCCGTGCGTCGGGGAACACCGACCTGTAGAACGCCACGACGTCCTGGAGATCTGCGTTGAACCAGATAAACGGAGTGATCGTCGGCATCACCTACCTCCGGCGTGTCGCTGTGTGGATCAGGGCCGGGGTACAGTGCCCGCCACACTGACCCCGGCCCTGAGTTGTTCGGTGCTATGGCCGCTCGTTCGACATGATGATCGTGCCGCTGGCTGCGAACATGCCGCCGACGCCGTGCGCGATGCTGATCTTCGCGTTCGGCACCTGCGCGGGCGCAATGCCGCGCATCTGCCGGACG
>JAFKFP010000232.1 GCA_017308185.1 bacterium
CCCTTTTTGATTGACCCCCAACAACCGTGCCGGATAATGCGTAGGCCCAGTGCCCCCGTGGGTGATTTTCGAGCCGGAGACTTCACCGTTTATGCACGACCTTTGCAGCCTGGCGGGTAGGCCGGGCCGTGTCCGTCTGTCTGTCGTCCTTGTTGCGGCCATCGCTGCTCTACTCGCCTCGTGGGCGAGCATCGGCATGGCCCACGCGCAGACCCCGGGCGGCACGAACCCCAGCTTCGAAACTGGCGATACCTCCGGCTGGACGACTGACGCGCGCTGCGACAACGTCGACGATGGTGGCTGTGGCATCCCGCCTGGCTATGCGAAGGCTGTACAGAGCTTCGGCCCGGAGGCCGGCACATTCGGCCCCGGCCCCAATGGCGCGGACCTCTTCCAGACGTACACCGCTCCCTACGGCAACTACTTCGCCGTGCTCCAGGTCGGCTGCCTCTCCACCACGCTCTCGCAGACCTTCACGCTCAAGGCGGGTGAGACCATCAATGGCCAGGCGTTCTTCGCAACCGACGAAGACTACGGCCTCAACGGCCATCTCTACAGCGACATCGCCAGCGTCGAAGTTGTCTCCGGTGGGACCGTCATGACCGTCTTCTCGTCCAGCTCGCAGGCAGTCCGCGCGTTCGGCGGCACTCCATGGACGCCGTTTAGCTTCACCGCGCCCGCCGCTGGCGACTACACGCTCCAGGCATACATCGAGAACTTTGAGAACTGCACCTACCCCAGCTGGATCGGCATCGACCTCGCCATCCCGCAGTGCACGGCCACGTGCTACGTCAACGCTGCTACGGGCGATGACGCCCTGCACGGCGGCACCTCCCCTTCCGACGCGTTCAAGACCATCCAACACGCGGTGAACACCGTGAGTACGGGCGGCACGGTCGTTGTCGCGGGCGGCGCCTATAACGAGCCGGTATCTATCCAGCGTTCGATGATCTTGCAGGGTAGCGGCGCAGGTACGGATGCCAGGACTCGAGGCGCCGGCGGCGAAACCGTGATTACGGCGGGCGCTGGCACCGATGGCTTCACCGTCTCTTACGCACCGAACGTCACGATCGACGGTTTCACTTTCGAAGGCAACGCGGCGGGCATCGCTGTTCGCGGCGCGACGAGCAGTTCGCAATACCGCTTCGTGAACAACATCTTCCAGGGCAACACCACCGGCGTTGCCTTTGGCGGTGGAAGCTACAGCGCCGTCATCCAGCAAAACGTGTTCGACTCCAACAACGCTCCCACCCCGATCGGGAATGCGTTCGTACGGAGCGGCGTGGGCATCGGGGGCGGTGGCTATCTCTACAACTCGACTATCTCCGACAACACATTCACCGGGCAGGACCGCGCAGACATCACCGTACAGGTGGTTGCCAGTTAGGACTCCTCTATGTCTAACCACTGTGTGGCCATTGGGTAGAGAGTGGCCCGGCGTGCGGACCGATCCCATGTTCAGGTTTGGCTACCGCTAAAGCACGTTAACAGTTGTTTATGCCACAATCGAAGTCCGGCGCCTTCTAAGCTCTGCGCGCCGCGGGTGTTGCCATGACGATCCAGGTCACGCTCCTGTCCCACAGTCCCGCGCCCATACGCTCGCTGTACATGGCGTTCCGTACTTGCTACAGCCAGCTCACACCCCAACAGGTCGCGGCGCGCATCGACGATGACCGCATCACCGAGGATCAGATGCGCGAGTTCATAGAGGAGCGCCTGAAAACCGGCCACGCAAGCCCGCTCGAGCAGGTCTGGTACGAGTTCGCCATCTCCGGCGTGTCCCGCGCGTTCAGTCACCAGTTCGTACGCCACCGCGTGGGCATCTCGTTCGAACAGCAGAGCCAGCGGTATGTCACGTACAAGGGCGGCGCCTTCCCGTACACCGTGCCGGAGACGGTGCGAAAGGCGGGCCTGGACGACAAAATGGCTGACCTCTTCGAACAGGTGAGCGGCCTCTACGAGGAGATGGTCGCCGCCGGTGTGCCTGCTGAGGACGCGCGTTTCCTGCTGCCCAACGCGACGAACACGAACTTCAAGGTGACCGTCAACTTCCAGAGCCTCCTGCATATCTGCGACCTGCGGCTCTGCACCCGCGCCCAGTGGGAGTTCCGCAAAGTAGCTGCGCTCATGCGCTCCGAGGTGATGAAGGTGACGCCCGAACTCGGCCGCTACCTGCAGCCGAAATGCGGCGAGTACCGCATGGGCTACTGCGACGAATCGGAGAAGGATTGGGCCGCCTGCCCCATCGGCCGCGTCCGGCCGCACAAGCAGGTGCTCTTCCGCATCTACGACCAGTACCGCAAGGGTGAAGTCGCGCCCCTTCGCGAGGAGGACTGGAAAGCGATCGAAGATGTCGATGCCACCGAGTGACTTCACCGCCGGTGATCCTCACCGGGGGCAACAGCGTGAGCCGGTTTGTCTGACGGGTGGCGCTGCCGCGAGCCTGCTACCATCGTGCTTATGGAACGAAAGCCCATCTTCCCGGCCTTCCCGCAGACACGCGCGCTACCGTGGGTGCTCGGCGCGGGCGCACTCGTTTCACTCATTTACGGGATCGTGGAGGGCATCACGGGATATGAAGTGCTTGGCGGCGCGGGGCTCGCAGGCCTTGTAGTCGCCTATCCGCTGGCCCGGCTCGTGCTTGGTCCCGCACCCTGCTCCGACGATGATGATCCGCGGTAGCGTCGTAGGTTGACCTGCCGGATGACCGGTTTCGACGCGCCAAGGCGAAAGCCGCGATGGAGGGCCGCAACCTCGTGCCCGATGCCTACCTCGCCGCCCTCGCCATTGAGGCCAACGCCGAGCTCGCAACCTGCGACGCGGGCTTCGCGCGGTTCCAGGGCCTTCGCTGGTTCAATCCCGCGGCCGCGCAATAGCACCCCGGCGGTTCCCGGTTCCAGCTTCCCTGCTACGCTGGATACGCCATGGCATACCAACAACGTGATCTTCCCTTCCTTAACCGTCTGCGCGAACAGGTGCTCTTTGCGGCCGGGCCTATCGGCTCCACGCTCCTCGCCATGCGCCCGCAGCCGGACTACGGAGAGGTCGACTCTTGCCCCGAGTGGCTCAACATCTCGGACCCGGCCGCGCTCGAAAGCATCTTCCACAGCTTCTACGCCGCCGGCTGCGATGCCGTCGACGCCTGCACCTTCGGCGCGAACGAAGTCGTCCTCGCCGAGTTCGGGCTGGCCGACCGCACGCGCGAGATCAACCGCATCGCGGCGCAGCTCATCGCCGGGGTCCGCGATGAGTTCTCTACTGCCGAGTGGCCGCGCTATAGCTTCGGCACCATCGGCTCCGGCACACGCCTGCCCTCGCTCGGACAGGCCACGTGGGACGAGCTCGTCAAGAGCTACCACCAGCAGGCCCTCGGGCTGATCGAAGGCGGCATCGACGTCCTGAAGGTCGAGACCTGCCAGGACCTCCTGCAAACCAAAACCGCGCTCGCCGGGATCGAAGCCGCCTTCGAAGAGACAGGCAAGCGTCTGCCGGTCATCGCGAGCGTCACGATCGAGACCACCGGGACGATGCTCCTCGGCTCCGATATCGCCTGCGCACTCACCACTCTCGAGGCGATGGATGTCGTGGATGTCGTCGGCATCAACTGCTCACTCGGGCCGGAACAGATGGTTGAGCATGTCCGCTACCTCACGGAGAACAGCCGGCGGCCCGTCTTCATCGGCCCGAATGCGGGGCTGCCCGAACTCGTGGACGGCGTGGCCTGCTACCCGCTTTCGCCCGAAGACTTCGCTCGCTACCAGCAGATCTTCGTCGATGAGTTCGGCACCAACATCGCCGCCGGCTGCTGTGGCACGACGCCCGCACACTTCGAGGCTGCGATAGCTGCGATCGGCCGCCGCGCGCCACGCGACCGCGGCCCCAAGCCGTACCAGGCCAGCGTGAGCTCCCTCTACACCTCTGTCCCCATCGAGCAGGACACGTCGTTCCTCGTCGTCGGCGAGCGCACGAACGCGACCGGCTCGCGCAAGTTCCGCGACCTCATGCTCGAGGGAGACCTCGACGGCATGCTCGCGCTGGCGAAGGAGCAGGCGGCCGAAGGCGCGCACGTGCTCGACGTCATGGTCGATTACGTGGGCCGCGATGGCGTGCCGGATGTCGAACGCTTCGTCAGTTCTCTCCGCACCGCCTCGACGCTCCCGCTCGTATTCGACAGTACCGAACCGCCCGTCGTCGAAGCCGCGCTGAAGCTCTACGGTGGCAAGGCGATCGTCAACTCCATCAACCTCGAAGATGGCGAACGCAAGATCACGCGTGTGCTCCCGCTGATCAAGCGCCACGGCGCGGCAGCAATCGCACTCACGATCGATGAAGAGGGCCAGGCACGCACCACCGAATGGAAGGTGCGCGTCGCAAAGCAGATCTACGACATCGCCGTCAACCGCTACGGCATGGAGCCCGGCGACCTGCTCTTCGACTGCCTGACTTTTCCGCTTTCCGGGGGCCAGGAAGACCTTCGCAAGGACGCTATGGAGACGCTCAACGCGATCAAGCAGGTGAAGGCCGAACTACCCGGCGTCCACACCGTCCTCGGCGTGTCGAACTGCTCATTCGGGCTGAAGCCCGCGGCGCGGCGCGTGCTCAACTCCGTCTTCCTGTACGAAGCGATCGAGCACGGGCTCGACGCCGCCATCGTGAACGCGCGCCAGATCCTCCCGCTCAACCGCATCCCCGAAGACCAGCTCCAGGCGGCCCGCGACCTCATCTATGACCGCCGCGAAGGCGACTACGACCCGCTTATCACGCTCATCGGCCTCTTCGAAAACGTCGAAACCGAAAAAGCTGAGAAGGTCGACCGCGCCACCCTGCCCATCGAGGAGCGCCTCAAGCAGCGCATCATCGATGGTGACCGCCGCGGCATAGAAGCCGAACTCGACGAAGCGCTCGACCGCTACGACGCCCTCGCCATCGTCAACGACATCCTGCTCGATGGCATGAAGGTGGTCGGCGAACTCTTCGGCTCCGGCAAGATGCAGCTCCCCTTCGTCCTCCAGAGCGCCGAGGCCATGAAGACCGCCGTCGCCCATCTCGAACCCCACATGCCGAAAGTGCAGGGCAGCGGCAAGGGCACGATCGTGCTCGCGACCGTTCGCGGCGATGTCCACGATATCGGCAAGAACCTCGTCGACATCATCCTCAGCAACAACGGCTACACAACCTACAACATCGGCATTAAGCAGCCGATCCAGAACATCATCGAGAAGGCGAACGAAGTCGGCGCCGACGCGCTTGGCCTCTCCGGGCTGCTCGTGAAGAGCACCGTCGTCATGCGCGAGAACCTGGAGGAGTTGAACGAGCGCGAACTCTTCCACTTCCCCGTGATTCTTGGTGGCGCGGCACTGACACGGCGCTACGTCGAATCGGACCTGCGCGGCATTTATCACGGCAGCGTCTACTACGCGCAGGACGCCTTCGAAGGGCTCGTCACGCTCGACCGCATTATGACGGCGGTACGCGCCGGTGACCCCTTGCCGGTCCTCACGCGCGGCGGCGCGGAAGTGAAGGG
>JAFKFP010000233.1 GCA_017308185.1 bacterium
TCAGCATCCGGAACGTCTTGCCGCTCTCCGAGCGCGACACAATAGTGTCGTCCGAGCCTGCTTCAAGGAGCTTTCGAAGGATCACCGGGTCTGTGCGGTTCTCCCTGGTGACGAGCCAACGCGTGCCGCTCCATACGCCCGCCGCGCCCAGCGCAAACGCCGCCGCGATGTGACGCCCCGTGACTACGCCGCCGGCCGCCAGCACCGGGCGCTCGCCGGCGACGTCGACTATCTGCGGCACGAGCGAGAAGGTCCCGATCGACCCGGTGTGGCCGCCCGCGTCAGCCCCCTGCGCTACGAGAATGTCCGCGCCCGCGTCGATGGCGGCGTGTGCATGTTTTGGCTGCCCAACGAGCGCAAGCACCGTCTTCCCACACTCCTTCGCCAGGGCCACCACCTCCGGTGGGCTGCCCACCCCCAATGCCAGGAGATTGACATCCGAGTTCATCACCACTCGCACCTGGTTTGCCGCCGTCTCCTCAGAGCGCACAAAACGCGTCCGCTTGCCTGCCCGGATCGGGGCCGGCACGCGGTACTTGTTGTACAGGTGGTCGACGAATGCGCGGTGCTCCGCCGGCAACTCGGCCTCGATCGCTTCCCGGTTGTTGCGTGCCGGCATCTCCTTCGGGATCAGTAGGTCCACCCCGAAGGGACGGTCTCCCACCCGGTCGCGGATTTCGTGAAGCACGGATTCGATTTCGTCCGGTGTATTGCGCGTCGCGGCGAAGACGCCGAATCCGCCCGCACGCGTCACCTCGACAACCACATCGACGCTGTGGCTGAAACCAGCTATCGGGTACGCGATTCCGAATCGGTCGGAAAAGGCAGTGTGCCAGTGTGCCGGTGATGCCATCCCAGACTCCATAAGCAGCGTGACGATTCTTTCAATGAAACGTTCTTTCGGAATACACTAGGGCGTTGACCGCACGCCCGTCAATCGCTGCCCGCCCCTATCGTTTCAGAGAGAGCGGCTGGCCATGTAAGCTTGCACCGATGGCAAAATCGAAAAGCGTCACGATCGCCGATGTCGCACGCCTCGCCGAAGTATCCATGGGCACCGTCTCGCGCGTCGTGAACCGCGACCCCACCGTGCGGCCGGTCACGCGCAAAGCGGTGATGGCAGCCGTGGATCGGCTCGGCTACCGGCCAAACTTCAATGCGCGAAACCTCCGGCTGCGCCAAACGCAAACCATCGGTCTGCTCATGGGCAATCTCACCCAGGCACTCGTCCCGTTGGCCATCCGCGGAATCGAACGCGCCCTGCGGCCTCACGGGTACGCGCTCATCATCAGCGACGGCGCCAGCGACGAAGATGTCGAGCAGGAAGCGCTGTCAACGCTGCTGGACCGTCGCGTGGACGGGATCCTCTGGATGCCCCACATCCGGAGATCGGCGGCCGAGGCCCGCGTTACACCCGGTGCGCCGCCAGTCGTCTTCTTTGGCCAGGCTTCGCCGAGCGAAAGCGTCCCCACCGCAATGGTGGAGGAGAGTGCCGCCCTGGAAGAGATGGCACGGGACCTCCTCGCACTTGGCCACACAGAGCTGAGCTATATCGGTGTCGGCCCCGCTGCGCATGGCCGCCTGCGGCGCCTCCATCCCATCCTCAATGAACTGGGCATGGCATGCCCGCCGAACCGGCAACTGCTGCTTTCGCGTGATGAGGACACGTACGAGGCGGTCGCGCGCCTCCTGCATGCCGATCCGCGCCCCACGGCGCTCCTGTTCGGCCCGCACGGCCTCGTACCGTCGGCGTTGCGCGCCATCCGCGATGCCGGCCTGCAGCTCCCGCGCGACCTCTCCCTCGTTGCCTTCGGCGAAACCGATTGGGCCGAGGTGCTTAACCCCTCCCTGAGCGTCATCGGTGTTGACTACCTGACCCATGCCCAGGACGCCGCCGGCATGTTGCTTCGCCACATCGATGGTGACGACGACGCCCCCCGGGTCATCCGCCACCGGTCCGAGTACATCCGGCGTGAATCGGCCGGCCCGGCACCCGCGCTCCAGGCTTAGCCCTGACATCAGTCCCTGCCACGGAACGCGGCGCGCGCTGAGTTGACATCGCACTGCGACCAGATCACAATACGCCATCGAAACGTTTCTTTTGATGGAACGATTTGGAGGTAAGAACGATGACTGGCAGACAGACGACAATCTACAACATGGCCACCAACCGCCGTCGCTTGCTCACCGGCGCCGGGGCGGCCGGAGTGGGTGCAGCGGCACTCGCACTCGTCGGCTGCGGCTCGGATTCGAACAGCGCCACGCCCTCCACCTCGGGCAGCGCTTCCTCGCCGTCTGTGGCTGCCACGGCGGCCCCCAAGAAAGGCGGTCGTCTCAAGTTCGGAGCCTCCGCCCCGCTGTTGAATGCCAATCCGCCGTACTCCATCAACAGCGTCAACAACCTCACACCCGCCATCTGGGATACGCTCTTCGGTTTTACGGATACCAAACTGACTCCAGGCCCTCGACTCGCGAGCGGCTTTGAGTTCAACGGAGATAAGTCCGAGATTACGGTCGCGCTCAAGCCCAACCTTACCTTCCACAGCGGCAAGGCCATTGATGCGCAGGCGGTCGTTGATTCGTTCAACTCGTTGAGCGCCAAGACGACGCCAACCTCCCAGGTGCGCGGTGTCGCTGCTGCTTACGTGCAGAGCGCCGCCGCCGTCGACGCCTCACATGTCAAGTTCGTGCTGAAGAAACCCGGCGACCTCATCTTCGACATGTTCAACTACTGGAACATCGCCAACGCCGCTAACATCGAGGACCTTGCCAAGGGCGGACTTCCCGATGGGTCAGGCCCATTCAAGGTGGTGTCCAACACCCCACAACAGGGTGCAAAGCTCGATGCGTTCCCTGGTTACTGGCAGCCTGCCCTGCTCGATGGCATCGACTACATGATCTATCCCTCCGAATCCAGCCTGGTCCTCGCGCAGAAGTCGAACGGTATCGATATCGCCTTCGGCATCAATGCGAACGATGCGAAAGCGCTTGATGGCGCCTACAAAGTCATCGCTACCAGTGGGTTCGATGCATTCTTCACCGTGCGCTTCAACGTGAAGGGCGAAGTCGTGGGGGACAAGCGGGTACGCCAGGCCATCTTCCACGCGATCGATCGCAAGCGCGCGACGGACGGCGTCTTCCTTGGCTATGCGACGCCCGCGGTGAGTATCTGGCCGCCTACCTCCGAGGCCTTCGACCCAAAGTACAAGACTGACCCACTCGACACAGCTATGGCGAAGCAACTGCTCTCGGCCGCCGGCATGGCGGGCGGTACGCCTGAAATCGAGATGCTGTGCAACAGCGACGATTCGGGTTCGAAAGACCTCTTCCAGTTCTACCAGGCAGACCTGGCCAACGTCGGCGTCAAGCTCAAGTTGAATCCTAAACCACGGGCTGCCGCCACCAAGGAGTTCATTTCTGGCGCCTATCCTGGCGGCGATGCAGGGCTCATGGGCTTCACCTGGATGCATCCCGCGACCGGCATCTTCATGAGCCAGCAGCTCACCATCCCCAACTCATCGAACTTCGACACGCCCGAATACGAGGCCTTCCAGAAGCAGATCGTCGAAGCCTCTACCGACGAAGCGCGCGCGGCCGCCTACAAGACCTTCAACCAGATTTGGGACGATCAGCTCTGGACCTTCCCGGTCTGCAATAACCCATCCCTGTATGCCGTGAACAAGAAGGTGGTGGGCTTCGACGTCGATGTCTTTGGCACCCCCCAATTTGAAGGCGCATCGTTCGCCTGACCCGAAGGCCGGCCCGCCGGGGTCAACTTCCCCCTGCCCCGGCGCGCAGGCCCAATGAGGAGCTGTCATGTCCGGACCATTCAGCCGACTCTCCGTGCTTGAGCTTGGCCGGTTCATTGCGGTGCCGGCCTGCGCCCAACTGCTCGCGGAAGGCGGCGCCGATGTCATCAAGATTGAAGACGTTGAGGGCGACCAGTCGCGCCACAACGGCTCTATCCTTGGAATCGATGGCCGCCAGTCCATCAACAAGAACCGCGGCAAACGTTCACTCGCTGCGCGCCTCGCAGACCCGGAAGTCCTTGATGCCGTGCGGTCACTCGCTGCGAGGAGCGACATCGTCCTTGCGAACTTCCGTCCTGGCCTGGCGGAGCGGCTCGGCCTCGACTACGAATCCGTTCGCCGCCTCAACCCGCGCGTGATTTACGCCGAGAACACGGCCTACGGGACGCGCGGCCCGCTCGCTGCTCACCCGGGCATGGATATCGTCATCCAGGCATTCACTGGCCTCGCCCACATGGGCGAGCACGGGCCTGAGCAGTTGCTCAACCCGGTCATCGACTACACAGCAGCACTCCTCATGGCGTGGGGAGTATCGACCGCGTTGTACCACCGCGAACGCACGGGGCGGGGCCAAAAGCTCGACGTTGCATTGCTCCACGCCGCCATGTTCCTCGAAAACAACCCGCTCACCCACGTCGATGTCGTTGATGGATGGCGCGATGAGTTCGTCGCACACATCCGCGAGGCCTTTGCCGCTGGCGAGACCTGGGGCGACGTGATGGCGCACCGCACGGCACTGCTACCGAACCGCGTCATGCGCGCGTACTACGGCTTCTTTGATACCAGTGATGGCACAGTCGCCATCGCCTGCAACCCCCGGCCGCTCCGATTGCGCCTTCTTCATCTGCTCGGCGTGCGTGACCGATGGACCGAAGAACCGGGCTGGGAGCCGGATGATGTCGTCGCACATGAAGCCGCCGTGCTTGCGGATGTGCAGCGAGCGTTCCGCGAGCGAACCACCTCTTACTGGGTCGATGCACTGACCCGCGATGGCCTGCCCGCCGGCCCCATGCGACTTTCCGATGAACTGTTCTACGACGAACACATCGCTGCGAATGGGTTCCTGGCGCGCGTTGAGCACGAACTCCTCGGAAGCATGACGGTGGTCGCGCCGCCTCTTCATCTGTCGGACACGCCGCTCGAACCTCGTGACCCCGCTCCGCTGGGCAGGGATTCACGCAACGTCCTGCTGGAGGCCGGCCTCACCGATGCGGCCATCGACGCGCTCGTCGCGCGCGGCGTCGTGCGCGACGGCGCGGCTGCGGCCGCGGGAGCGCTCCTGTGACAGGTGCACAAGTGGGAGTCATGGCGGCACTTGCCTCGGCAGCCGCGTTCTCGCAGTCGGTCAGTGGCTTCGGCTTCTCGCTGCTTCTCGTCCCACCGCTCTCGCTGGCGATTGGGCCCAAAGAGGCAGTCGTGACCGCAACGCTCCTCGGGTTGGTTACGAGCGCGTTCACCATCGCTACCACGGCCGGCGCGGTCGATTGGCGGCTGGCGGCCTCGCTCGCGGCCAGCGCCACAGTCGGGATCCCTGTGGGCCTGGCCATTCTGGTACGGAGTAACCCTGCCGCGCTCGAGGTGGGTATCACGGTGGTGGTGCTGTTGGCTGTCGTGGCCACTTGGCGCGGGGTCAGCTACGCCGCTGAATCGCGTTTCACCGATGTCGCGGCTGGCGTTTGCAGCGGCGTATTGAGTGCATCGG
>JAFKFP010000234.1 GCA_017308185.1 bacterium
AGGATGGCGCGGGCGAAGCTAATGAGCTGCCGCTGCCCAACCGAGAGGTTCTGGCCGCGCTGCTGGAGGACGGTATCGTACCCATGCTCGAGGTGCATGATGAATTCGTGGGCGCCCACCGCGCGCGCCGCCTCTTCGACGGCTTCCTGGGGAGCCTCGGGACGGCCGTAGGCGATGTTCTCGCGCACGCTGCCAGTGAACAGGTAGGGCTGCTGCAACACGACGCCCATGTGGCGGGTGAGCGAGCGGCGCTTGATATCGCGGATGTCGTGGCCGTCGATGCGGATGGCGCCACCCGTCACCTCGTAGCCGCGGCTGACGAGCGAGGTGATGGTCGTCTTGCCAGCGCCGGTATGGCCGACGAAAGCCACCGTTTCGCCCGGCGCCACGTGCAAGTCAATATCCTGGAGCACCGGGATCTCGGGCACGTAGTGGAAATACACGTGGTCGAAATCGACGCGGCCTTCGACGGTATCCAGTTCAACGGCATCAGGCTTGTCCTGGATGCGGGCAGGCGTGTCGAGCACTTCGAACATGCGCTCGCCACCGGCCATGGCGCGCTGGAACATCGTGTACTGCATGACAAGGTCACGGATCGGGTCGAAGAAGCGGGTGACGTACACGAGGAACGCCGCGAGGACGCCGACCAGTGTTGCCGCATCCACGCTACTGCTGTTCATCGCGCGCACACCGCCAATGATGATCACGCCGGCCGTGGCAAGCGCGACCGCGAGTTCGATGACAGGCATCACCGCCGCGCTGAGGAACGACGCCCAGTTGTTCGAGTTGCGGTTTTCAACGTTGAGCTTGTCGAAGATCTGGCTGTTCTTGCCCTCGCGGGACATCACGCGTCTGCATAAAGGCGTTGCGGGCGAGCTTCGCCCACCACGCCATGATCAGGACGAGCGGCGGGATCACTGCGAAGGTGATAAGCGCCAGTTGCCAGTCCATCACGAGCAGGACAACGACCACGATGCTGATGCCGACAAGGTTCGAGAGCGAGGTGAGCGAACCGGTCGTCACAAGATCCTGCACGGTCGTCACATCGCTCGTGAGGCGCGAGATGATGCGACCCACTTCCATCTCGTCGAAGAAACTCAGCGAGAGGTTCTGGATGTGGTCGTACATCTGGCTGCGCAATTTGAGCAGGATGCGGCTGCCCATCCATGCGGTGGTGTACTGCTGTACCGTCTGCGAAACCCACTGCAAGACCGCGAGGACGACAAGCACGACGCCGAAGATGATGACCTTCTGTTTGTCGTGGTTGAGCCCCGCCGTGATGATGAGACCAATGATGAGCGGCGCGATGAAGGTGGTGACGGAGTAGAGCACCATGGTGCCAAACGCGACAAAGGCGTGCCGCTTCCACTCCGCGATATACGGGACGACGCGGCGCACGACTTCGGCGTCGTACACCTTCCCGAGGTACTCATCGTCCCAACCGTCCGAGTTGCGGCCGCTGCGCGGGCCCATTGACTGGCCGCCAAGCCCCTGGCTCCAGCCTCCCGCGCCCGAGCCTCCTCCCCAGAAACCCATTAGTTTCTCCTCTTCGCGCCGTGGCGCCCGTTAGCTGGCCGCTTGCTTATGCGGTTGTTCATGCGGCGCCACCACCGTGCTGCGCTGCGGCGGCTACCTCATCACGGTGGCCATTCGCCACAGCCCCGTCCACCGTGCCGGTGTCATGTCCGAGCGCTTCTTCCTGGTCCTTCAGTTCGAGCTCGAAGATGCGCCGGTAAAGCCCGTGCTGTTCGATGAGGTCGGCGTGGCGGCCGCGCTCCACTAGCTTGCCGCGGTCGAGCACGACGATTTCGTCGGCGCGCATGATGGTGCGCAAGCGTTGGGCGATGACGAATGTCGTGCGGCCCTTCATCAGCTCGGAGAGTGCCTGTTGGATCAGGAACTCAGTCTGCATGTCGACGCTCGCGGTGGAGTCGTCGAGGATCAGGATCTTGGGATCCATGAGAAGCGTGCGGGCGATAGCGATGCGCTGTTTCTGGCCGCCGGAGAGGGTCACGCCGCGTTCGCCGACCCATTCGTCGTAGCCATAGGGCAGGCTCATGATGAAGTCGTGGATACGGGCCGCCTTGGCCGCGGCTTCGATCTCCTCTTCAGTGGCATCCGGGCGGCCGTAGCCGATGTTGTCGCGGATGCTGCCGATGAAGAGGAACACGTCCTGCTGCACGATGCCGATGTTCTTGCGGAGCGACGCGAGGGTGAGGTCGCGCACGTCGTGGCCGTCGATCGTGATCCGGCCCGCCGTCACATCGTAGAAGCGTGGGATGAGGTTCACGACGGTTGATTTACCGCTGCCCGGAGGCCCGAGCAGCGCGATGACCTGACCCGGGTGTGCGTCGATATCGATGTTCTCGAGCACGGCACTGACGTTGTCGTAGGCGAAGCTGACGCCTTCGAAGCGCACATGGCCTTCGAGGTTGGCGGCATCCATGGCGCCGGGCTTTTCCTGGACGGCGGACTGGGCATCGAGCAGTTCGAAAATGCGCTCCGCCGACGAGATGCAACGCGCGATGAAGGTGAGCGAAAAGCCGAGGGTGCGGACCGGGAGTTGAAGGAGGTTGAGCCAGAGAGCGAACGTCAGGAGTTCGCCGCCGGTGAGGTTGCCTTCGGTGATGAGCCAGGCGCCGAAGCCCATGCTGATAGCGATCTGGAGTGCGCCGAGGCCGAGCAGGATGGGCTGTTCGCGGGCTGATACGACTGAGGCGTCGTAGCTCAGGTTCGCCTGATCCTCGGAGACCTTGTAGAAGCGCTCGCTTTCGAAGTCTTCCATGCTGAAGGCCTTGACGACGCGGATGCCGGTGAGTGCTTCCTCGGCAACACGGGTGACTTCGGCGATGTTCTGTTGCACCGCCATCCAGATAGGCCGCACGGTGCGCGCCAGCTTCCAGGAACGCCAGGCCATAAATGGGAGCGTGACGAGGCTCACGAGCGCCAGTTCCCAGTTCACCCAGAACATTCCGCCGATACCCACACCGAGCATGACGAACACGTAGATGGTGCGCAGGAGGCCCATGCTCACGACCATGCGGACGCTTTCGACGTCCTGGGTCACCCGGGACATGACCTGCCCGGTCTGCACCTGGTCGTGATAGGCGTAACTCAGCGATTGGAGGTTATTGTAGATATCGTTTCGGATGTCGTATGCGGCATCCTGTCCAATGCGCTGGCCAAGATACGTCTGGCCGAACGTGGCAAGGCCGCGGCCGATCGAGAAGGCGACCACGGCCAGCGATGCGATGACGAGCGCCCAGACGCTGACATCCACTCCTGTGACCTTGCCCGCGGCATCCTTGAGCGGGTGGATGCCAGTGTCGATCGCGAAGTTAATGATGAGCGGGCTGCCCATCGCGAAGGCGCCTGCCAGGAAGACAGACGCGAGTCCGAGGGCAATCTGCCACTTGTAGGGCTTGAAGTAATACCAGAGCCGCCACAGATATTTCACGAGCTTCCCCCGCAGAAAAGCCTATCACACGTTAACGCGAAGGTGAAAGTGTCTGAGGCGGATTCGGCTGCGCCCGCCGGGGGCCTCCAGAATGGCGTAAGGTAGGTTCCATGAGCAGCGTTGCAGGTGAACGTCCGCCGTGGCTGAAGGCCCGGTTCCCGACCGGCCCGGAGTTCCGCCGGCTGGAGAAGCTGATGCGGGACGAAGGTCTCCACACCGTGTGTGAGGAGGCTCACTGCCCGAACATCGGTGATTGCTGGAGCCGAGGGACAGCGACGTTCATGATCCTCGGCGATACGTGCACACGGTCGTGCGGGTTCTGCGCCGTGAAGACGGGCCGGCCAGGATTCCTCGACCGCGACGAGCCGCGGCGCGTGGCGCTGGCGATCCAGCAAATGGGACGGCGGCACGCGGTTATCACGAGTGTGAACCGCGACGAGCTGGAACTCGGTGGCGCCGACATCTTCGCCGCGACGATCAGTTGGACGCGAAGGCTCTCTCCGGACACCACCATTGAAGTGCTCATCCCAGACTTCAAAGGCAACCGGGACGCGCTCGCGCTGGTCATGGAAACCCATCCGGAGATCTTGAATCACAACACCGAGACAGTTCCGCGGCTCTACCACCGCGTGCGCCCACAGGCCGTGTATGAGCGCTCCCTCGAAGTCTTGCGGCGCGCCAAAGAGATGGATCCCGGCACTGTCACGAAGAGCGGCGTGATGGTCGGCCTCGGCGAAACACGTGAAGAGTTGTTGGATGTCTTCGCAGACATGCGGCGGCACGATGTCCAGGCCCTGACCATCGGCCAGTATCTGCGGCCGAGCGCGCAACATCTCCCTATTGAGCGTTACTGGCGGCCTGAGGAGTTCGCCGAACTGAAAGCGCGGGCGGTTGAGATGGGCTTCGCTCACGTGGAGAGTGGCCCGCTCGTGCGGAGCTCGTACCACGCCGAAGAGCAGGCCAGCCACGTAAGGCGCATTTGACCAGTTGCGGGGCATCGCACGTGTACGCGCGTTGCCGTTAGTATCTGCCGATGGACGCGATGGATGGGGACGATGCAGAACGCTACCGGGTGGAGGCTATCGCAGCCTTTTCGCACGAAATTCGGACGCCAATCACCTCATTGAAGATGCTGGTGGAACTTGGGCGGCGCCATGGCGCGGAGGGCGAGGCACTGTTCGACCGCGAACTTACCGAGCTACTTGTGCTCACCGTGGACGAACTCACGCGGCTGGTCGATGACATGCAGCAGGCATCCCGCCTGATGCGCGGCATGCTGGCGTTGGAGCGGGCTCCGCAGCGCTTGTCGGCGGTCCTCGATAATGCCCGTGATGAACTCCCCGCAGGAATCGAGTTCGAGCCCGGCGAGTTCGAGGATGTCAGTGGCATGTGGGACGGGCCGCGGCTCGCTGCGGCGCTGGCACAATTCGCCGTCGCCGTGGACAGGCTGGGGGACGGCCTGGGGAACGTCAGGACCCGCATCGAAACCACGGGGACAGATGTCATGATCGAATTCACCAGCGGGGGGCCACCCGGCTCCGGGCAGTTCTTCACCGCCGATGCGGGATACGGTTTCTTTCGCGCCAGACAGCTCGTCATTGCAGCCGGGGGCAGCGTGGAGTGCCGCAGATCTGAGGGTTTTTCCTTAGTGCGACTTATGCTACCCTTGACGCAATAGGTTGGGGTGCTAGAGGTTCAGGCGATGCGTATCTTGCTTGCGGAAGACGAGAGCACCATCTCTAAGCTCATTAAGATTGTCCTCGGCGCTGGTGGTCACCAGGTGGTCGGGGTGCGTTCCATCAGTGAAGCGCGGGATGTGCTGGGAAACGGGCAGTTCGACCTGGTACTGCTCGACCGCCAGCTTGAGGGCGGGGATGGCGCCGCAGTCTTGCAGATGCTCGAATCGCAGGGTAACGGCAGGCCGCCGGTCGTTCTTATGTCTGGAGAGCGCTCCTTCGCGCATGATGATGACATCGCGCAGCGCGTGCAGGCGATGCTCCCGAAGCCGTTCGAACTCGACGAGTTGGAGCGGCTCGTCGAAAGGTTTAGCGCCTAAACCACGAGGCGCTGCGGCATCTACGCTGTTGCCACGGGGCCGTGTACGCTAGCGCAAGTGCCGTTCATCGCTTTTCTGCCGTTTCTGACGATCGACATCAACATCGACCCGACCATCTTTACGGCCGGGCCGTTCACGTTGACGTGGCATGGCCTGTTCACGGCGGTGGGCATCATCTGCGGCGTGAGCCTCTCGGTGTACCTGGCGAAAAAGGATGGGATCCCGAGCGACGTCGGTGAGGAGATCGCGCTCGTCGCGGTACCCGCGGCAATCGTCGGCGCCCGGCTGTTCTACTGCCTGGAACACTTCGACACGTTTAAGGACGACCCCGCCAAGATCGTGACCGGCATCACGGATGGCGGGATCACGCTGTATGGGGGGCTCATCGCGGGCGTTGTCGCCGGGCTTGCCTATGGGTTGTGGCGCAAATGGCCGATCGCTATCGGGCTGGACGCCGCCGCACCCGGGATGATCCTGGGCCAGGGCATCGGCCGCATCGGCGACCTCATTAATGGGGAGCACCACGGTACAGCAAGCAGCCTCCCGTGGGCATTCAAATACACGAACCCCAACACGCTCGCCGAGCTGGGGAAGTCAGTGCATCCCACCGCTGGTGGCTACGAGCTCATCGGTGACTTCCTCATCTGTGCGATCCTGCTCTTCGTGTTGCGCCGGCGGTTCAAGTCGCCGGGTCTCGTTTTCTGCGCATATGTGGTGATGTACGGGGTGCTGCGCTTCTTCCTCTCGTACT
>JAFKFP010000235.1 GCA_017308185.1 bacterium
CCGAATGCCCAAAGGGGTTGGTATTGCCGCCAAAGAGCCGGTACTTCAGCTGGTCGGCCTGGTCCTGGACGCGAAAAAACCAGCTCTCGACGCGCGCCGTGTTCTCGTCGCCGATGATTCGCCGGCTGAAGTCCGCCACCTGCGGCGAAAGCGTGTCCTTATTCGCGTACGCATAGCCAGTCACAACCACGAACAGCACCAGCATGAACGCAAAGAGGCGCTTCCATGTAAACCATCGCCGCTGCAGGCCGGCCGTCGCCGGGCTCTCATCGGCGCCAGCTACCGCAGGCGCCTGGGAGGCCACGGGGAGTGCAGGCTTGTCCATTGCCAGCTCCAGACGTGGACCGGCGGCGGTTGGTTCCGCCTCGGAGGGCCGTTGGCCACGCATCCGGCGCTCGAAGGGGTACACGGCGGAATCTTAACACAACACCATGGCATGAGCGTCCCGTAATGTCCGCACGCCGGCGTAAGGGTATCGTGCGTCTATGGCCATCGAAGCCCGCCTCTACCACGAGCCCGAACTCAGCAGTCCCGTCGAAGAGTGCCTCCCCGGCGGCCGCCTCAATCCGGCCGCGATCGGCTGGTCCCGCCACCCTTGCCTCATCGCGAACCTGCCAGATTCGCTCAACCGTAAAAAGAAGTGGAACTACTGGGCCGTCAGGAGCGACGCTCTCCTCTTCTCCGCCACCATCGCGAATATGGAACGGGCGGGTAGAGCAGGCGCTTACCTGTTTGATCAACGCACGCGGCGATTCGCATCTATCGGCGCCCGCTGCCACGAAGCTCGCTGGTGACCGGCGCGGACGACCATGGTGCGCATTCTGACTACCGGCCACTCCACTCGCCCTATCGAGACATTCATCGCGATGTTGCGCGATGCCGGCGTGTCTCTCCTCGCGGATGTACGGACGGTGCCGCGCTCACGTCACAATCCCCAATACGAATCGGGCGCACTCGCCGCCTCGCTCGACGATGCCGGCATCGACTACCGCCACCTGCCTGGACTCGGCGGGCTACGAAAGCCGTCGAAGGAATCCATCAATACCGGCTGGCGTAATGCGAGCTTCCGCGGGTTCGCCGACTACATGGGTACGCCCGCCTTCGAAACCGCGCTCGAAGAACTCATCGCGCTCGCTGACCATCGGCAGGTCGCCATCATGTGTTCGGAGGGTGCGCCGTTCCGGTGCCATCGCTCGCTGATCGCCGATGCACTCCTCGCGCACGGTGTGGAAGCGGCTGAGATCGGCGCCCATGGACACTTGCGGGAGCACAAACGTACGCCGTTCGCCCGCGTCAATGGCACGTCCGTGACCTATCCGCCGGAAAAGCCCGCCGGCCCCGGATGAGCTACTGGCGACCGATAGTGCATGATTTCACAAAGATTTCATGGCGGGAGGGCCGATTTCGGCCGCTGGCGGCTATACTGGCGACGGTAAAGGAGCACCCGTGCGGTCAGTCCTGCTCATTACCCGCCACGCCGATGTCGCCGATCTCGCGGTCAGTCTCGAACGCGCCGCACTTTCCGCCGAGGTGCGCGCACCTGAGCACCTGGCAGTCGATGACAATTCGACGGTGACCGACGCCCTGGTGCTCGACCTGCGCGACGTGCCCGCCCCCGCCTTCGATGCGATTGTCAAAGACGCTGCCGAGCGTGGCATCGTGGTCGTGGCGGTCCTCGCCGCCGAGCAACTCGATCGGGTCCGCGCGGATGGCGATATTGACGACTTTGCCTTGCTTCCCGTTGACCCGGTCGAATTGGCCCGCCGCATCGAACGCGCGCTCTGGCGCCGGCACGGAATCGACACGGAGAACTTCGTGCGATGCGGCGCACTCGCGTTGGACCTTTCGAACTACCGCGTGACGGTTGATGGCGAGTTGCTGGTCATGACCTTCAAGGAGTACGAGTTGCTCCGCTTCCTTGCGATGAATGCCGGCCGCGTCTTTACCCGCGAGCAACTCCTCAACCGTGTGTGGGGATACGACTACTTCGGCGGCTCCCGCACGGTGGATGTCCACATCCGGCGTATCCGCGCCAAGATCGAAATTCGCGGCCACGCGTTCATCGAAACCGTACGCAACGTTGGGTACCGGCTCGTGGCAGATGCTCGCGCGGAGAGCGTTGAGCCCTAATCCCGGCCCACGACGGGCGTTGCTCGCATCAAGATCTGTATTGTCCAACGGCAATGCAATTTGCATGACCCTCCTGTCTCATGCAAAATGCATTGGATGGATGCCGCTGCCTTCCTCGCCCGCCGCAACCGCCTCGCCCTCTCCCAGGCTGCGATAGCGGCCGCACTCGGCGTGGATCAGGGCACCATCAGCCGCTGGGAGTCCGGTAAAACGCGCATCCCGGCCGCCATCGAACATGCGCTCACTTCCCTGGAGGAAACCCAACCTATGCCCGACTCACGCCCCCGCATCCTCGTTGCCGACCCGGTCGCCGCCGAAGGCGTCGAACTCCTTCGTACCGCCGGGGATGTCGATGTGCGAACCGGGCTCGCTGCCGATTCCCTCCAGGCCATCATCAGCAATTACGATGCGCTCGTCGTCCGCAGTGAGACTAAAGTCACGCGCAAGATCATCGAGGCCGCGCCCCGGCTGGTCGCCGTGGGCCGCGCGGGTGTCGGCGTGGACAACATCGATCTTGATGCGGCCACCGAACGCGGCGTTGTTGTGGTGAATGCGCCGCAGGGCAACACCATCGCGGCGGCCGAGCACACGATTGCGCTCCTTATGGGGCTCGCGCGCCACATTGCGCAGGCCGATGCTTCGCTTCGCTCCGGAGAGTGGGATCGCAAGCGCTTTATCGGTACGGAGATCCGCGGAAAGACGCTCGGGATCGTCGGCCTCGGCAAGATCGGCTCCGAGGTGGCGCGCCGGGCCAAGGCGATGGAGATGCGCATCCTCGCATTCGATCCGTTTATCCCCGCTGAACGTGCCAGCGCGCTCGGCGTTGAATCCGTCGATTTCGAGCAACTCTTGATGCTTGCCGACTTCATCACCGTCCACCCGCCACTCACTGCCGCGACCTCGGGCATGATCGGCGCGGAACAGATCGCCCTGATGAAAGATGGCGTCCGGCTGATTAACGTCGCCCGCGGCGGCATCATCGATGAGGCGGCGCTCGCTGGCGCGCTCGAAAGCGGCAAGGTCGCAGGCGCCGCCATCGACGTCTGGGAGCACGAACCGCCGACGGATGGCCCGCTGCTCCACGATTCCCACATGATCGTGACGCCTCACCTTGGCGCGTCGACCGCGGAGGCGCAGGAGCGTGTTGCGATCGATGTCGCCGAACAGATCGTCGATATCCTTGCCGGCCGCCCTGCACGATATGCCGTCAACGCGCCCATGCTTCCGCCCGAAACACTCCAGGTTGTGGGGCCCTATATGGCCGTGGTCGAGGCAGGCGGCACGATCGCGACCCAGCTTGTCACGGGGAAGCTGACGTCCATTCAGATTGAATACTTCGGCGAAATCGCCGAACACGACGTGACGCCGCTCCGCGCGTCCGTGATCCGCGGCCTCCTCAAGACAATCAGCGAGGAGAACGTCAACGTCGTGAATGCCAGCGTTGTGGCCCAGTCGCGTGGCTGGAATATCGAAGAACGGCAGCGGGCATCGCACCCTGTGTTCCTCAACCTCGTCCACGTCACAGTCGGTACGAGTGAAAGTGAAGTCAGCGTCGGCGGCACGGCCGAACACGGCCAGCCGCATATCGTCATCCTCAACGGCCTCGATGTAGACATCGTCCCGGAGAAGGACGTCTTCCTCCTTGCGTGCGACAACGAAGACCGCCCGGGCATGATCGGCCGGGTCGGCACCCTCCTGGGCCAGTCGGACATCAACATCCGTTCGATGCAGGTTGGCCGCCAGGGCCCGCGCGGCCGGGCCATCATGCTCATCGCAGTCGACGAAGCTCCAGATGAGCGCGAACTTGCTGCCATCGAAGGGATCGACGGCATCTACAACGTCCGGCTTGTGCGCTTCTAACACGTCCGCCCGATAGCCCGCGACCCAACAAGACTGAACGGCTGAGCCCGCCACTCAGCCGTCCGCCGTCGAATCCTGGTACTATGCCACGCCCGGCGGGATCTCCACACCCGCGTCCGCCATCGCCGTCGAGGCCGGCTTCACGCTCACTTCGAGCAGCTCTGCAATGTCGAAGGCACGGATGGAGCGCGCGTCCTCGTTGGGCTGCACGCCGGGAATGCCGTCTTCGAACATCTGAATACAGAACGGGCAGGCCGTCGCCACGATGCTTGCGCCCGTGTTCGCAGCCTCCGCCGCGCGCAGGTGATTCACGCGGGTGCCCGACTCCTCCTGCCACATGTTCCCGCCACCCGCGCCGCAGCACATCGCGCGTTCGCGGTTGCGGGGCATCTCCACCAGCTTCACGCCGGGGATAGCCTCCAGCACCTCGCGAGGCGAGTCGTAGATGCCGTTGCCGCGCCCGAGGTAGCACGAGTCGTGGTAGGTGACTGTCGCGCCGTGCTCCATCTTCTTTGGCTGGAGCTTGCCGCGTGCCACCAGGTTCTGCAGGAAGTCTGCGTGGTGCGTCACTTCGTACCGCCCGCCGAAGTCCGGGTACTCATTCTTGAAGGTGTTGAAGCAGTGCGGGCACGCCGTGATCACGCGCTTCACCTCTGCCTCTTTGAAGTTCTCGACGTTGGCCTCCGCCATCGTCGCGTACAGGAACTCGTTGCCGAGGCGCCGGGCAGGGTCACCGTTACATGTTTCGGCCTGGCCCATGACGCCGAAGCTCACGCCTGCCTCGATGAGTAGCTTCACGACCGACTGCGTGATTGGCACATTCCGTTCCACGAGCGCACCCGAACAGCCAACCCAGTACAGGTACTCCTGTGTGCCGTCGAAGCGCGGGACGTTGATGCCGGCCTCTTCGAGTTGTTCGATCCATGTCTCGCGGGTGAACTGGGTGCCGCGCCACGGGTGGCCGCGCTGTTCGATGTTCTGGAGCGCCGCCTGCGCCGTCTCCGGGATGCGTGCCTGCTCCATCACGAGGTAGCGCCGCATGTCGACGATGCTCGGCACGTGCTCGATCATCACCGGGCACTCCTGCACACAGGCGCCGCACGTCCGGCAGGCCCAGAGCGATTCGTCCTTGATGTAGCCGCCCACCAGCGGCTCCAGCGTCTCATCGGGGTCCTTCCCCGCGATGAGCAGCGGCGCCGAGTGGTTCATGTAGCGCTTCATGTCCTGGATGATCATCATCGGCGAAAGCGGCTGGCCCGCTGTCCATGCCGGGCAGACGGCCGTGCAGCGGCCGCAGCGGACGCAGGTGTCGGCATCGAACAGCTGCTTCCATGTGAAGTCCTGCAGATGCCCGGCCCCAAGGCCGGCGCCCGATTCGATCAACTCCTCCATGTCGCCCATCGGCGCGAGGTAGAGCTGCTCGGTCGGACGCTTAAAGAACGCGTTGACCGGCGCGAAGATGATGTGGCGGAACTTCGTCATCGCCATGATGCCGAGCAGCGTGAACGCCATCTCCACCAGAACCAGATGTGAAGGTCATTGATCACGCTGATGCCCGCGCCCTGGAAGATCTTCGCGATCACCCAGCCAGCGGGAGACCAGTATGACCAGTTCTCGTGGCCTGCCGGGATTTCGTTGTAGGCCAGCCGGAAGCCTTCGACGAGGATGCCGGTGAACAGCACCATACCGAGCAGCCCCACCACCAGCGCGTCTTCGTCGCGCGGGTCCCAGCGCAGCTTCGCGGGCCGCCATCCGTACCGCCGCCACACGGCCATGCCCACGCCGATGAGGCCGATCACCCCGAAGAGGTCTCCTACGAAGCTATACGCGAGGTAGACGCCGCCGCGAAGGAACCAGTGTTCTGAGTGACCGTGACCGAGGATCAGCGGGACATAATCGTCGATGGCCAACAGGATCGTGACCAGCGTCAGCACCAGGAAGCTCGAGTAGATGCAGCCGTGCATGACGCCGGCGTACTTGTCGTTCTTCACGCGGCTGGTGCCGGCGCCCATCGTCAGCATGTTCGTGAAACGCGCGCCAATGTTGTTCCACACCGGCTGCGGCTTCCCGAGCCGCCAAACGCGCATGCGCAGCACGAGCGCGCCGACGATGATCGCCACGCACGCCGCGAAGATGAAGTACATGATGATCGGGTAATCGATCCCGATGAAGACTTCGCGTTGCGCCGCCGACGTGCGTGTCAGGTCCAGCGCGCCGATCGCGAGGATGATCGCGACCGGTATCAGAAAGCCGGGGCCCGCGCTGTTCAGGCGGATGCCGCGGCGCTTCCTTCCGTCTTCGTGTTCGTCAGTCTTGGACCCCGAAGGGCCCTTCTGGGCATCCATCGCCATCAGGCAACGCCCCCCTCAGAAAGTCGGTGCATCAGTGCATCCCTTTTCGTTACGTTTCGTTACGAGAACGTATAGAGTCAGTTTCGAGGCCAGTCTAAACTACATAGCGCCCATGCCCAACCACGAGTGATGGCCGGTTGCTGGTGGACGGTTGCCGGTGGGCCGCAGGCCCGTGCTGTATACTCGGCCCATGGCGCAGAGAGCCACGTCAACACTCGATTGGGAGCGTTCCCGCTACGACGGCATGCGCATGACCGAAGCCGAATACCTCGCGCTGCCCCCGGAGAAGCCGTATCTCGAATATGTCGATGGCGTCGTGGTACAAAAGGCCATGCCAGACTGGGATCACTCACAAATCTCGACGCGACTGGTTATCCTTTTGAGCCGGTTCGCCGACGCACGCGGTGGCTTGGTGAACATCGAGCTACGTTCGCTCCAGCTCCCACGCCGCAACTACCGCCTCGCCGATGTCTCCTACTTCGCGCCGGGCTCACGCACTGGGAACGAGGCGCTCCCGACCCTCGCCATCGAAGTCCGCTCCCCTGACGAAACCGTCGCCTCTCAGCGCCGAAAATGTGAAGGGTGGATCGAAGCGGGCTGCCTCGAAGCGTGGCTAGTCGAGCCGCGCAGCCGCACCGTCGAAGTCTTCGGCCCCGATGGGGGACATGCAACGCTGCACGATACCGAAACGCTGGTCTCGAACGCTACCCGTGGCCTCGAAGTCGGCCTCGGCGCGCTGTTCGCCACGCTCGATTGAGCGGGCAGATGAGTTTCACGATCACGGAGTTCCTCGGACAACATTGAGCTTAGCCCCGAACGCGCCTACTGCTAGTTGCCTGGGCCTACCACAAACACCAACATCCTTCAACACATCTCCATCGTGAATAACCACGGAACCATCTTTGGACAGGACCGATAACGCGCCATCTCTAACCGCTGCATGAAAGCCTTCGGGAAATAGCAAATCATATGGGCCGGGGCCGAGCGTACCACGTGCTGAAAGTGCAACGCCAGTCACGCCCGATCTCGTGACCGAGACTCGCAGTTGATGCATGACAACTCCGGCGCATGCCACCGTTCCCGTGTACAGGTTCGGCGGATACGTAGCGATCGCGACAATCCCACTCGCGCTGGTGTGGTTCGGCGTGGAACTGGCCTGCGGCGATGCACGCGAACCACAAGCGACTGCCGCAAGCGCGAACAGCCAAAACAAGCATAGAGCTACGCTGATCCGCACGGCAGCAGACTCGTTTCTAGTTGCAGAGAACATCGAGGCAAAGACGAATGCCTTCGTCCGACGTTAGCCGATCAATGGGGCTATACCAACTATGGCCGGTCGTCTTGGACGACAACACTCCAAATGCAGTGTAGCCGTAGATCATCGATCCACCACTGTCTCCTTCTATCGAAGTGAAGTTAGTTTGCCATTGGTGGTATATAGGATATCCAGGGGGTGACACCGTTACGATCATATCTGTTGCCGTAATTTGCCCGCATGTATACCCAGACATATACCCTGCTCTACATATGGACGTCCCGACCGTCTGTGCTACGCTGCTTCGTATACTAGATATACTACGTATATCAGTAGAGGAAGACGCATATACTTGGTTCGACAGTGTAGTTCCACTGGCCGGTGCTATCCCGGCAAAGTCACTGTTTGCTCCATAATACCACTCATACCACGATCCTGTACCTATTGCTGAACCGTTGTGCAACCATGTTGTCCCAGTGCCACCACCGTTTCCCATACAGTGGCCAGCGATGATGATGTAGAGGATGAGAGCGCTTACGTTTCTGGCTAGGAATCCTGTTGTGCATGACTGGTATGGGTCGGTCGTGTAGATCCCGCCTTTGGTAGGATTGCCGCAGTTGTAGCGTGACACACAGATTGCAACCGTGGGAGCTTCGCCTGCGACCACGGTTACCTGAGGGCCATACTGGGCGGTGAGCGCCGAACCCTGGTGCGGAGTGAGAGATGCTACGCCGATCCTAACGCGATTGGCGACTACATCCACCCCGACTTGAACGATGTTGATACCCTCAGTCGCTAGTGACTTCAGATCAGATCCAATAGAATCCTGTAATTGGTGGAGTTCGGTATAGGTATATTGTACCTGGCGCGCGTCGAACTGCACCGGATATGACGAATACTTC
>JAFKFP010000236.1 GCA_017308185.1 bacterium
CATCGACACCACGCAGGTCGGTGGTTCGTCATACGAGTTCCACACGTCGCACGCGCTCGCCGACATCGCAGCCGGGCGGGTGAAAGTCGCAGTAACGACATACGGTTCCACCGCCGCCTCAAGCCGCGTGCCAATCGGGACAGGCGGTGGGATGCGGCCGGGAGCATCATGGCAGTCCAACATGGAAGGGCCGTACGGCACGACGCTCATCAGCAACTACGCCATGGTCGCGCAGCGTCACATGTACCAGTACGGCACGACCTCGGCACAACTCGCTGAGATCTCGGTTGCCACCCGTCATCACGCGATGCGCAACCCGGAGGCGGTGAAAGCGATGACCGACCTCCAATACGTGAAGGTCGACGAAATCACCATTGAGGACGTCCTCGAATCGCGCATGGTGGCGGACCCCTTGCATCTGCTCGAATGCTGCATGGTCTCGGACGGCGGCGGGGCGCTCGTAATCGTGGCGCCGGAGGTTGCCCGCGACATCAAGAAGAAGCCCGTCTGGGTCATTGGCCGGGGCGAGGCGACGAAGTACCGGGAGAATGGTGGCGATATCACGACCAGCGCAGCGGCACAGAGCGGACCCGATGCCTTCGGCATGGCAGATGTACGGCCCGACGAGATCGACATTGCAATGATCTACGACTCGTTCACCATCACGGTGGCCGTCTGTCTCGAGGACCTCGGTTTCTGCAAGAAGGGAGAGATCGGCCAGTTCGTTTCGGGTGGGGTCCTGGCATTCGATCACCCGGGCACGCTCACGCTCAACACGGATGGCGGCGGTTTGTCATCGAACCACCCGGGCATGCGGGGCCTTTTCCTCATGCTCGAGGCAACGCGCCAGCTCCGGGGCGAGTCAACCTCACAGGTGCCGGGTGCAAAGCTGGCGGTCGCGCACGGCAACGGCGGGCTGCTCGGCGCCACACACACGGGTGGCACCATCATCCTCGCCGCAGATTAGTCCCCACTGCCGCCCTTACCGGGCGGCATCCAACGCTCTGAATGGAGGATTCCAACAATGCCAAACCGGCCACAGCCGCACTTCCCGGAGCCCGATACCCAGCATTACTGGGAGGGTGTAAAGGCGGGCGAATTGCGCTACCAGACCTGCGACGACTGCCACAAGGTTAACTTCTATCCAACGGCGCACTGCCAATCGTGCGGGAGCGACAGGCTGACGTGGAATGTGTCAAAGGGTGAGGGTGTCATCTACACCTATTCGGTCGTCCGCCAAAATCGCATCCCGGGATTCGTCGAGATGGGCGCCTACGCGACTGCGTATGTCGACCTCGACGAGGACTTCCGGATGCTCACGAACATCGTCGGCGTCGCCTACCCGACGAAAGACATCACCATCGGCCAGCGCGTACGCGTCGAGTACGAGAAGCAGGACAGCGGGGAGTACCCAATCCCTGTGTTCAGGCCGGTCTAAGCACCGAGTCCCACGAACCGAGTTCCGAGATGCCTCACGACGATGCGAGGTGTCTCGGAACTCCGGGCTTTGGCCGTGTATTGGCTACGCGGGCAGAGCGCAGGCGACAGGCTCACCTTCGATCACCGTGGTCGGTTCGCTGCCGAGGGCGGGGACGCCGATGATGCTGATCCGGATCTGCTTGTCGGCATTGAGGGAATTGCACGCCGGGCAACGGCAAACAGCGGCCTGGATGTCCGCGAGCTTCATGGAAAGCGCATCCGGCTCACTCGTCTCGATGCGGATTTGGGCATCGAGCGTCGCGATGCGTGGTGGCTCCGGCTGCATCTCAGCGGTAATTTCGGCAGTCACGCGCCCGAGCGGTACGGACTTCATCGCGTCCTGTCCCATGAGGATACCGAGCGTGCAGTTCCCGAAGCCGATCATCAGCAGTTCCATGGACGTGAAGCCGATTGGGCCATCGTCGCTTGTTGCACGGCGTACGTTCACCATGCTCCGGTCGCGAGCGGTGAAGATTATGCGCTCATCCTGTTGGAACTCGGCACGCACAGATAGAGTCATGATTGTTGACCTCGAAACTCACGTTTCGATTATCATGCCTGTCCCGCGCGGCAGGCGCACGCTACTCGGCCGCTCCCAACCCGGCATGCCGCTGCGCACTCCAGTGATCGGCGAGACGAAAGGGACCGCCTGGATCGGCGGTCCCTCGGGAAGACACTGGCTGCGTGCGGCCTAGCCTCCCGCAATCGCGGGGAGGATGTTCACTTCGGCGTCCGGCGCGACAGCCGTCGCGAGGTCGAAGACCTCGTGGCCGGACACCGCGATGAACACTTCGGGGCGCACCCCATTCTCATCAATGACACGGTCACGGAGACCGCCGTACTGACGCACGAGGTCATCGATAACCTCGCGGACGTTTGACCCGGCAGCGTCGACTTTCGTGACGCCACCGGTGACTGGCCGGAGTACGGCCGGGATGATAACCGTTGCCATGCCGCGCGTTACTCCTCGATTTTGCCGGTCGTCTGGAGGATGCGGCGCGGGGACATGGGCAACTGGTACTGGCGGACGCCAGTCGCATGGGCGACTGCGTTCGCAATGGCGGCGAGCGGCGGGACGATAGGCGGTTCGCCGACACCACGGACGCCATAGGGATGGAGCGGGTTCGGCACTTCGACCAGGATCGTGTCGATCATCGGCACGTCGAGCGTGGTCGGCATGCGGTAATCCAGGAAGCTGGAGTTGAGCATGCGGCCGTTGTCGTCGTAGAAGTACTCCTCGTTCAGGGCCCAGCCGATGCCCTGGACAGCGCCGCCTTGCAGCTGGCCTTCGACATACGCCGGGTGAATGGCCGTGCCGACATCCTGGATGGCCGTATAGCGCAGAATCTGCACCTTCCCTGTATCAGGGTCGACCTCGACATCCACGATGTGGTGCGCAAAGCCACCACCCTGCAAGAAGCCGGCGTTCACCGAACCGCTCACGGTGAGGCCGGGGCCCCGGCCGACCACAAGCTGCGCAATCTCCTTGAACGTGCCGGATTTCGACCCGTCGGGGGAGCTGAACTTGCCAGCTTCGAACTGGATATCATCGGCAGGCACATTCCAGGTTGTCGCGAGCCGCTCTTTCATGGCTGCGATGAGGTTCTTGCCGGCTTCGTAGGTAGCCATGCCGGTCCCGAAGGTAACGCGGCTACCAGCCGTCACGTCGTTGTAGCCAACCGAGTCGGTATCGACCACGGCGGCTTTCACGTCCTCGAAGTCGACACCAATCGTCTCGGCGAGCTGCATTGCCAGTGAAGTGCGGGTGCCGCTCAGGTCGGTGCTCCCGACCGACAGGGCAACCGTTCCGTCCGGTTGTACGGTGACGTTGACGCTCGAGCGCAACCCGACGTTGAACCAGTACCCGGATGCCGTGCCACGCCCACGGTTGGGGCCTTCCAGCGGTGAGTTGTAGTGATCCGAATCCAGCGCTGCCTGGACGATCTCCTCATGGCCGATGCGGGCAAATGGCATGCCCATCGACCCGCGTGTGCCTTCCCGCGATGAGTTCTGGAGGCGCAGCTTCTCGGGATCCATGTTGAGCTTTTCGGCCATCTGGTCGACCAGTTGCTCCATGGCGAACGCCGCGGCCGGCGAGCTCGGGGCGCGGTAGTCCTGCGTGCGCGGCTTGTTCACGACCACGTCATAGCCGTCGAGACGGACGTGTTCGATGTCGTAGCACGCTGTAGCGACCATCGTCGCGTAATTCGCAGCGGTGCCGGCATAGGCCCCATTTTCGTACGCCATATCGGCCATGTAGACCTTGAAGTTGCCATCCTTCGTCGCGCCGAGTTTGGCGCGGATCGAAGTACCGGGGGTCGGGCCGGTGCCTTCGAAGACATCGACACGGTCCATCTGAAGCTTCACCGGGTGGCCGGTTTTCTTCGAGAGCATGGCTGCCACGGGCTCAAGGTAGACTGCGATCTTGCCCCCGAAGCCCCCGCCGATCTCCGTCAAGACGACCTTAATCTTCGAACTCGGGTGGTTAAGAATCGTGGCGGTGGCCTGGCGTGCGGGGAACGAGCCCTGGTGGGCCGTCCAGATCGTCACCTGGCCATCCGGGTTCCACATAGCGGTTGCCGCCTGCGGCTCGATATAGCCCTGGTGGACCATGCGCGTGGAGAAATCTCCCTCGACGACAACGTCGCAGTCCGCCAGCGCTGCTTCGGGGTCGCCAAACACCACGACAGCGTGAGCCACGATGTTGGATGGCTCCGCGCCGGGGCCCTCAGGTGTCCGCGTGCGCATCGCTTCGTGGAGGACCGGCGCTCCGGGCAGCATCGCCTCGCGTACATCGAGCACGGGCTGAAGGACCTCGTAATCGACGTCGATCAGGCGTGCCGCCTCGCGGGCTACTTCGTCGCTGATAGCGGCGACAGCGGCAACGGCCTGGCCGTGATAATACACTTTGGATCCGGCGAGGATATTCGTCGTCAGATCGGGCAGGTCCGCCACTGTCTGACCGGGCAGGCAGAAGTCAGCGGCCGTGATGACCGCCTTCACGCCAGGGTATGCGAGCGCCTTCGAGGTATCGATGCTTCGGATGTTTGCGTGGGCATGGGGGCTGCGGAGGACATAGCCGCGCAGCATGCCACTCTGGCGTGTATCAGCGCCGTACTGCGCACGACCAGTCACTTTGTCGATAGCGTCAGGACGAAGCGGGCGGGTGCCAATGACACGGTATTGGGGCTTGTCGGCCATAACCATGGGTTGGTTTCCTTCCTACGCGCGAGCAGCCGCGCGCATTTCGGGGGCAGCGTCGAGGACTGCCTGGACGATCTTGTCGTAGCCCGTGCAGCGGCACAGGTTGCCGGCGAGCCAGTGGCGGATGCGCGCTTCATCAGCATCGGGCTCGCGTTCGAGCAGTGCCTTGGCGGCAACGATGAAGCCGGGCGTGCAGATACCGCACTGAAGCGCGGCATCGTTGATGAAGCTCTGCTGGAGCGGGTGCAGGTTGTCGCCATCAGCGACGCCCTCGATGGTGGTAAGTTCGGCTCCGTTGATTTCGACGGCAAGGACACAGCAGGAGTTCACCAGCTCGCCGTTCAGGACGACGTTGCAGGCGCCACAGTTGCCGTTATTGCAGCCTTCCTTCGAACCTGTGAGCCCGAGTTGATCGCGGAGGGCGCTCAGGAGACTGGTGCCCGGGTCGGTAAGGAATTCGACTTGCTCGCCGTTGATTCGCGTAATGACGTGGTGTTTGCTCATGCTCTCCCTGCCCGTTGGATGGCTTTGTTGATGACACGGGTGACGAGCACCCCGGCGAGGTGACGGCGCTGGTCCGTAGACCCGCGCATATCCGTAATGGGCACAGCCGCAGCGCGTGCGGCACCGGCCGCTGCGCCAATTGTGGCTTCCGAGACCGGCTGACCGACCAGCGCCTCAGCGGCGGCCGACACCAGCAATGGCGTGGGGGCGACAGCTCCCACGGCGATGCGGGCAGCTTCGAACCGTGAGCCGTCAGCCGAGAGCGTGACATTGGCCGCGGCGTTGCAGACGGCGATGTCCATCTCGTTGCGT
>JAFKFP010000237.1 GCA_017308185.1 bacterium
CGTGCTGCGTCGCGTGGACGAGGGCAAGGAGCAGCTGGCGCGCCGTATCGTCTATCGCCAGCAGGACCTGGTGCCCTACTCGCCCACCACCGGCAAGCACACCGGCGGGGATGGCCTGTCGCTGGCACAGCTGTGCGAGGCCGCCATCACTCTTTCGGACAACACCGCCGCCAATCTCATGCTGGAGAGCATGGACGGTCCCGCCGGCATGACGCGCTTCGTGCGGTCGCTGGGCGATGAACTGACCCGGCTGGATCGCAATGAGCCCACGCTCAACGAAGCCGTTCCCGGCGACCCGCGCGACACCACCACTCCGGCCGCGATGACTGCCGACCTGCGCCAGCTGGTGCTGGGCAATGCGCTGACGCCGGCCTCGCGCCAGCAGCTTGCGCAATGGCTGGTGGCCAACCAGACTGGCGACAAGCGCGTGCGCGCCGGCCTGCCCAAGGGCTGGAAGGTCGGCGACAAGACCGGAACGGGACGGCTGGGCACGGCCAACGATGTGGGCGTGGTGTGGACAGAGAAAGGCGCACCGCTGCTGTTTGCGGTGTATCTCACCGAAAATGCGGCCACCGATGCCCGGCGTGATGCGGTGCATGCAGAAGTGGGCCGCCTGATCGGTCAGCTCATGACGTAAAAAATTGCTGCTGTTCAGTTGGCAAAGCTGAACGAAACTGCACCGATCCCCTCCAGCGCACCCTCGATCTGCCGCCCTGCGCGTGCAAGCTGCAGCCCGGTGCAGGAGCCGGTCGTGATGACCTGCCCCTGGCACCAGGGCTGGCCACGGCGCGCGCAATGCAGTGCCAGCCAGCCCAGCATGGGCCACAGGTCAGCCGGGTTGCCACCGGTGGTGCGGGTGATTTTCTGGCCATCGATGTGCAGGCTGGCCGTGATCTGGCGCAACGAGAGCGTAGCCGGTAGCGGCTGGGCGGCACCGATGATCAGGGCGCCGTGGCTTTGCAGGTCGGCCATGCCGGCCCAGGGATTGGTACAGGGCGGATGACCGAGGCGCGTCTCCACCACTTCGATGGCCGGCAGGATGGCGCCCTCGGCAGATGAGGCGAACTGGCCGAAGGTAGCGAGGCCGATGGCAGCGAGGTAGCAGGCAACCGTGCTGTCTGCACTGCGTATGAAGAGGACGCAAACCCCGGCACGAAGCACATCACCCGCGACGACGAGCGCGCGCTTCGGGAACGTGTCCGCGGCGTGACCTGCCGCGATCCCGGCAACGGTGGATGGGATCACAAGGGTGAGGACAAGGACGCTGCTCATGAACGCGAGCCCTGTCTGGTCGACAACGATGAGGATGAGGGCAAAGTTGAGGGCATTCGATGCCACGCGCGACGAGAAACGCGTGAAGCTGAGCATGCGAAATGGCTGCTGCTGGAAGAGTGGTACGCCGTGCTGCAGGTCACTTGCCGGCTGCATCGGCCCGGCCTTTCACGCGCGCTTCGAAGTGACGGCGTTCGAGCATGACGCGCCGGCCGCAGGTGAGACACTCAATCCCGATGTCCGCGCCGGTGCGGTAGACCCGCCACTCCCACCCGCCACAGGGGTGCTTTCGACGCATGCGGTAGATCTCACCGGGCGCTACCTCGATCGTCACGCCGGCGTTGCTGCGGCGGCGAGGTCATCGCGCAGCCGCCGTGCGGCCTCGGCGGCGGCTCCGGCGAACCCTGGGCCTTGCGCAGCGTACATGATGGAGCGTGACGCATTCACGACGAGGGTGCCGGGCTCGTTACCGGCTGCGGCGACTACCTGTGCGGGATCTCCTCCCTGGGCCCCGACGCCCGGTACGAGAAGAGGCGCGCGCGGCACAAGTTCGCGGACTCGCCGGAGCTCTGCGGGGGCCGTCGCACCTACAACGAGGCCGACATTCGGTGACCACGCCGCGGCGGTCAGCGCTACCTGCTCAAACACCAGGCGGCCGTTTTCAAGCGGCTGTCCCTGCAAGTCAATCGAACTCGGGTTAGAGGTCCGGCAGAGGACGAAGACGGCGCGGCCTTCGTACGCGAGAAACGGGTCCACAGCATCGCGTCCCTGGTAGGCGTTCACGGTGACAGCACCGAACCCCCATTGTTCGAACATCGCGCGGGCATAGGCCTCCGCGGTGTTGCCGAGGTCGCCTCGCTTGACGTCGCCGATTACGGGCACGTCCGAAGGAATAGCCGCGAGCGTCTGTTCGAGTACGCGGAGGCCGGCGATGCCCCATTGCTCATAGAAGGCGATGTTCGGCTTGTAGCAGGCCGCATAGGGGAGCGTGGCATCGATGATGGCGCGGAGATATGCAGCGGCGTCGGAGACATTGTGGCGCTCAAACGCCGGGTCGAGACCGACGCACACCACTGACCCGACTGCGCGCGAGCGGCGCGTGAGTGATTCGAAGAATTTCACGATGAGACCTCCTGGACGGGCAACGCAAAGCCTATGCGCCGCATCGAGCGGTAGAAGGCGGCCCTGTCGCCTGAAACGATGATGTCGAGCGCGCCGGACGCTGCGGCGGGCGCTCGCGCGTCGTTGTCAGTGAGTACCTGGAGAGCGCGGCGAGCGACGGCTTCTGTGGTGTCGACGATTGCGGCGCCGGGAAAGGCGCGCGCGATGAGGTCAGCGAGGAAGTGGTAGTGGGTGCAGCCGAGCACGACCGTATCGGAGCCGGCGGCAATCTCAGGTTCGAGGATTCCGCGGATATGCCGCTCAGTGGAGTCCGCCGTCGTTTCACCGCGCTCCACGAGGTCTGCGAGGCCAGTTCCTGCAACGCTGGAGACGCGCGCGCTGCCGCCGAAATCGGCGACAACGCGGCTGTAGAGGCTGCCATCGAGCGTGCCTTCGGTGGCGAGAATCGTGACGCGACCGGTGCGTGATGAGGCTGCTGCTGGCTTCACGCCGGGGACCATCCCGACGAACGGCACATCGAACGCCTGCCGCAGGTCTTCCAATGCGGCCGCGGAGGCCGTATTGCAGGCCACGACGACCATCTTCACGCCAGACTGGAGCAACCGCGCAGTGATGGCGAACGCGCGCTTACGTACCTCGGCCGCGGGGCGCGGGCCATAGGGAAACCAGGCGGTATCCGCGAAATACAGAAGGGGCTCGGCAGGGGCGAGACGCTGGAGTTGGCGGACGACGCTCAACCCGCCAATCCCGGAGTCGAAGAGGCCGATGGGGCGATGATCCATCGCCTCGCAGCATACCATGGGCGTGGCGTGAAACAGTGGCACGGGCATACTTGGCCGGATGGTGACCCGCCTCTCGTTGGCGCTCCTCCCGAGCGAAGCCGCTCTGCTCCGCGCTGACTGTTACATCGTTGTGGACGCGCTACGAGCAACGACAACGCTGGCCACGATATTTTCGCGCGGCGCGCTGGACTTGTGGGTGGCCGACGAGATGGGGCTGGCGCGCGAGCTGGCCGTGCAGCACGACGCGGTGCTCGTGGGTGAGGTTGGCGGGCTACGGCCAGACGGCTTCACGTTCGGAAACTCTCCGGCCGAGATCGAGGCTGGCCAGCCAATCGAGCGAGCGGTGATGTTCACCACGAACGGCACCAGGGCCCTTTGCTCGGCAGCGCAGCGTGGGGTGACGTTTGCGGGTGCGCTGGTGAACGCTTCGGCTGTCGCAAGCGCAGTGCAGGGGTTCGCGCACGTAGCACTGGTCTGCGCGGGCGAGAGCGGAGGGCAGCGATTCGCGCTCGAGGATTTCGCGGCAGCGGCGGCCGTGGCTCGCCGCCTGATTCGCGCCGGTCAACAGACGGGGTATGACGACGCCACCCGGATCGCTATCGCGTCCGACGACAGCCGCTCGCGGGAGTGGATGGCTGATGCGGAACACGCGGAGGCGCTGCGCCGCCTGGGGTTGGAGCAGGATGTCGCCTTTGCCAGCCGGCCGGATGTGGTCAGTTGCGCGCCACGGGTTGTTGAGGCGGGGTCGGGATGGGCGCGGTTGAGGGATGCGTCAGCATAGGAGACGTGGGCAGGGGCCAGAAGCTAGCGTGCCTGCTGCCAGCGGTCGCGGAGCCGCTGAAGCGCGCCCTCATCAGGTGGCCGGCCAGCATAGCGTGCCTGTTCGAAGGCAGCCGTGATCTCTTCGGTGGCGGCACTCGGGAAGGTGCGGCGCAGCGGTTCGACGAATTCGCTCGCCGTCACCGAGGGAGGGCGCGACGAGCCACGGCGCTCGGCTTCCGAGAGCACTTCGAGGTAGAGACGGGTAGCCGCATCATCGGCGGCTGCAGTGCCGCGCGGGGGCCGGTGGAACATTCGGCGGAAGAAGTCGCTCATGTCTTCGCCGAGGCCCCCGGACGCAGCCACGGTGGCGGCGGCCTGGGATGCAGGTTTCGCGCGGCTTCGCAGCCGGGCGACAAACGCAATCACCGCTGCGATCGCCACGATGAGGATGATGATGCCGGCCGCCCGGAGAGCGTAGAGGCCAATCACCTCGCCTGCCGGTTGATCGCCGTGCTGCTGGGGTAGTGGGGCGGGCGCGACATTCTGTGGCGACAATTTGGGAAACGAATGCCCACGCACGAGCAACTCGAATAGGTGCTCCAGCGCCCACGCAAACGGGGTGAGGACCCACGTGAGCAGATGAGTGAGGCCATCCCCAAGCGGTGGCCCCACCACCGGGCCGGCAACGGCGAACGCGAGCGTGACGACCACCAGCCCGGCCAGTACGGCGGCAACGGTCCCACCCATGAGGGTCGCGACGACACCCCCGGTGCGGAGTGTGCCGAGGTTCGCACCGCTGAGCGTGAGTTGGGCGAGGACCAGCGCGAGAACGTCAAATGCGTAGAAGGCCACGGATGCTCGGCCGATTTCGCCGGCACGGTGCGTGCCAGCGCCGATGACAACCATGAGCGTCACCGCGATGAACGGTGCGGCGATACTGCGTGTGACGAGTTCGGGCTCGATGTCGTTGTTCGAACGGTAGCCTCCCCACAGCCATGCGCAGAGGATGAACAAGAATCCAACCATGGCGTGCGATCCGCGGTTGAAGGTGTCGGCAGGCGTTCTGAGGAAATCGGCGATCCAACCAAAGTTCCAGATCTGGAGATCGTGCGCGAACTGCGTGCGAAGCACGGCGTACACGAGAACGATGCCGGCCACGGTGATAGCGATGCGCGCGTTGCGCTCCGATTCAAAAAAGGAGCCGGCAAGGCGCGGGATGAGGTAGGCCCCTCCCATCGCGACAATCAATGCCCAGGCAGCGACTGCATGGGGCTGCGTGCTGTAGCCGTTCGCTATGAGTTCGGCAAACGCGTAGAGGGCAAGGGCTTCGGCGCACAGCAACGACGCGATGCAGAGGCGCGCGATCATGCCAATGCCTCCAGGCGCATGAGTTCGCGGCTCACGTCGTGGTAGGGCACACCCGGCGGCACCGCGGCCGCGACTTCCGGGGCTGTACCCACGAGGAATACCTGATGCCCCTCGTCTACCAGCCGCTGCATGGCCGCTGCCAGTGGCGCAGGCACCAACGCCGCCACGACGACGATTG
>JAFKFP010000119.1 GCA_017308185.1 bacterium
CGGAAGGCGAAGTAGTTCTCGAGCACAAGGACGACGGCGAAGGGGATGGGGGTCCACCACAGCGCTACGATGGCCAACACCTCGGCCACGCAGCGGGCGAGGTTGCGGGCCAGCCGCGCCGGGCGCACGCCGAGGACGCCGTCGGTGATGGAGTAGCTGGCCAGTTGGCGGACGGCGGAACGGAAGCTGTGGCGCGGGTGGTAGAAGGCCTTGGCGCGTTCGGCGAAGGCGGGCGCGACCAGCTTGCGCACCTTGCCGTCGAAGACCGTGTCTTCGCCCAGGAAGACGGTCTCGAAAAAGTCCTCTTCGATGTTCGGGGCGGTGACACCGAGCATGAGGAGCTCGGCCGCGATAGCAGCATCCATGTCATCGGCGTCGTCGCCAAAGGCACGGCCCGGCAGTTCCCACGGCGCTCCAATCTGGGGGCGCACGAGCAGAAGCTTGCCTTCACGCTCAAGGATGGCGGCGAGGTGTATGCGCTGGGTCATCTCGTGTCCACCGCCTGTGTAGTGGCGATACTCAGCAGCAGGACGCGCAGTCCCGCTTCGATGTCGGCTTCTGCTATCTGCCCGGCGTCGAGCCATTCACCCGCGTCAGCTGGGATGTCACCGTCCCACGTCCAGACTGTATAGAACCCGGAGAACTGCGGGATCTCCTCGATCGGATGATGATAGATGAACGCGCCCTGCGCCCAGACGGCGCGGCACATGATCCCGAGTTGATCGAGGATATGGGCGCGCACCTCGGCCTTGCGATCTTCGGCCATTGGACGGAAGATCCCTCCGGGCGGGCCCACGCGGTCACCGTACCGGCAAAGAAACACACGCCCATCCCTGACGATGATCCCATAGACACGATCGGGCCGGCGATCACTCACGCGGCCACCCCCGAGACGTTCCGGCGGCCGTGCGAGACACGCGGAAGCGCCAGACCGGTATAGCAACTGCTCGGTACCCGGTACTGCTCACTCATATCCCAGGCTCCCCGACGGCGAGCGTGCCACTGCTATCTCCGCCTGGTCGATCGCCCGCATCATGGCGCCGGCTTTGTTGCGCGATTCGAGGTACTCCTCCTCCGGCGTGCTATCGAAGACGACGCCGCCGGCCGATTGGACGTACGCGATGCCATCCTTCATCCAGATCGTCCGGATGGCGAGTGCTGTGTCGCAGTTCCCGGACATGTCGATGTACCCGACTGTGCCCCCGTAGCCGCCGCGTCGTTCGCCTTCGAGTTCGGCGATGATCTCCATCGTCCGGATCTTCGGCGCCCCCGTGACCGTGCCGTGGGGGAAATACGCCCGGAGTGCGTCATACGTGGTCAGTTCGGGACGCAGCTTCCCCACCACATGCGATACCAGGTGCATCACATGCGAGTAGCGCTCGATTTCCATCAGGGATGTCACCCGGACAGAGCCCGGCTCGCACACTCGCCCCAGGTCGTTCCGGGCCAGGTCGACGAGCATGATGTGTTCGGCGCGTTCCTTCTCCGAGTTCTGGAGTTCGCTGGCCATGCGTTGCTCATCTTCGGGGTCGCGGCCGCGGCGGCGCGTGCCCGCGATCGGATGCGTCTCGATGTTCCCATCTTCGACCCGGATCAGCATTTCCGGCGAAGCGCCCACCACATGCATGTCACCGAGTTCAAGGTAATACATGTATGGCGACGGGTTTATCACCCGCAGCGCGCGGTACACCTCGAACGGGTGCACGGCCGTCTTGCGCGCGAAGCGTTGCGATACCTGGATCTGGTACGTGTCACCACGGCGGATGTACTCCTTTGCGCGCATCACCTTCGCTTTGAACGCTTCCTCGGTCGTGTTACTGACGAAGGACGGGTCGGCCACGGGCGGCCCGCTCTGTGTGTAGGGCAGCCCGGCCAGGGGCTTTGCGAGCCGCGCCGCGAGCTCGTCGATCTTGAACGCCGCCTGGCGCCACGAGGCTTCAATGTCGCCATCCAGCCTCATGTGACTCACGACTTTGATCGTGTGCTGCAGGTGATCGAAAACGAGCAGGGTATCCACGAGCAGGAACACCGATTCGGGGAAGCCTTGAGGGTCCGATTCGGGGCGTGGCAGGCGGGGCTCGTAGTAGCGCGCGACTTCGTACGCCATGAACCCGAGTGCACCGCCATGGAACCGCGGCAGACCAGCAACAGGCACTGGTTGAAAACGCCGTAGTTCCTCTTCGATCGCGAGGAGCGGGTCGCCCTCGGGTCCGCCCCCGCCCGTCCGCAGAATGCGGTACGGCTCCGTGCCGATGAAGCTGTACCTCGCGAGGTGCTCACCACCCTCGACCGATTCGAGCAGGAACGAGTGGTCCCCCCGCGCCACCTTCAGATACGCCGACACCGGGGTCTCCATATCCGCCGGGACCTCGCGGAAGATCGGGACGATATTGCCCTCTCCTGCGGCGGCAAGCGCCTTAATCTCGTCCAGCGTCGGCTGCAACATCAGTATCGCTCCAGGTAGTTCAGATCGAGCGCGTCGCGCACCATCTCCATCGTCTGCCGGGCAATCGTGCGATAGCGCTCCGTGCCGCTCGCGAGCGCATCCCTTACCGCCGGCATGTCAGCCTCGTACCGCGCGCGCCGTTCGCGGATCGGGTCGAGGAAGTCATTCAACGCCACGGCGAGTTTGCGCTTCACCTCAACATCGCCCACGGCGCCCTTCCGATAACGCTCCTTCAGCCGCTCTACTTCTTCCCGGTCATGGTTGAATGCATCGTGGTACATAAACGCAGGTGTCACATCCGGGTCGCCAGGTTCGGTGGCGCTCATGCGAGGGGTGTACATGCTCATGACCTTGCGCGTGACCATGTCCGCATCGTCCTTGAGGTAGATGGCGTTGTTCTTGGACTTGCTCATCTTTGCCTGGCCGTCGATCCCCACGAGTCGTGGGATGCGGCCGATGAGCGCCTCCGGCTCCGGGAATACCTCTTTGAAACGATGGTTGAAGCGCCGTGCCGTCTCGCGCGTGAGTTCGATGTGCGGGAGTTGATCCTCGCCCACCGGCACGAGGTGTGCGCGCGGCATGAGGATGTTCGCCACCTGCATCACCGGGTAGGTGTAGAACGCGACCGGCACCGATTTGCGCTCGCTCGATCCATCCTCGGGATTCTCGAGAGACTCCATCTCCGCTTTTAGCGTCGGGTTGCGTGCGAGCATCGACACTGGCAGGAACCAGCCGAGCCATGTCGTCAACTCCGCGTGCTCGGGCACGAGGCTCTCGATCACGAAGCTGCTTTCGACCGGGTCCAAACCGACGGCCAGCCAATCGAGTGCCACTTCCCAGACGGCGTCGCGTACCCGCGCGATGTCGTCCGCGTAATCAGAGACCTGGTAGTCCGCGATGAGAAACGAGCAGTCATACTCGTGCTGGAGCTTGAGCCAGTTTTCGAGCGCCCCGGCGTAGTGACCGAGATGCAAGGCACCGGTCGGCCGTATGCCGGTGAGGATCCGCTTCTTCGAGGTCATCGTTGCCCCCCGGCAGGCCGCCCTTGCGGCCGTGGGGCAGGCGGCCCACCGGGGCGTCCTGGTGGGCGGGGATTGGCTCGCTCGAGGGCACGCAACTGGGCGTTCACCTGTCGCGAAGCCTGTTCCGCGAGATCGAACTCGTTAGCGAACACGCTGTCCTGCTCATTCGTCACCGCCGCGAGGATGTGAAGCCACGCACGGCACTGCGCGAGCGCCCCACGTGCATCACGGAAGAACGCCACCTGCGCCCCGCCGTCGCGCGAAGCAGCCTCAGCGATGAGGGCGCAGGCTTCGCCGGCGTGTTCGAACGCGTGCTCCTGTGCATCCGAGGAAGCTTTCAGGTTCGAGCCGATGCGCAGCCGGCCGACAGAAGCCGCCAAACGCACGGTTGTGTGCCAGGCTTCGAGTTCCTGGTAGGGCTGGTCCGCCATTACGCTGCTTCCTCCATGCATCCGTCGAGGAAACCCAGCAACAGCGTGCAGGCCTCCTCCGTCGCCGCAACGACCCTATCGTCGTCATCGGAGGCGATGTCGATCGCTTCCATCTCGTGCCCTGCGTGGGCGATGTCGGCGACCAGGTGGACGGAGAAGAACTCGAACTGCGCCGGGGCAAAGCCGTAGTGCTCGCTCAGGCCTTTAATCTTCTGCCACGCGATCGTCGGGACCTGGCCCTCGTATGCGAACAATGTGGCCAACGCCTCGCCGACCGGCGCATTGCGCGCCATATCGTCATAATGCTCAATGAGCGCTTTGGTCTGTCGCGTCAGCGCTGCGTCGGTCACGTCCTCATCGGATACACCGAGCGCGTTGGCGAAGTCGAGCCACAGACGCGGATGGTTCCGCTCGCCGTGCTCTTCGTCCCACAGGTTGTCGAGCAGCATCTGCCGGATGGCAGGTGACTCGGTGCGCGTGTGGATGGCGCTGAGCAGGCGCGGGAACGCCGCCTCGAAGTGGTAGTACTGGCGGGCATACGCCTGCATCCGCTCACGCGGCAGCGTCCCCGCCGTCCACGCCTGGTAGAACATGTGGTTGAGCATCGACCGTGCATCGAGGACTGCCTGGATGCGCGTGGTCAGGGGCGAAGTTGCGGCTATCGTCATGCAGGGATCTCCGGGAGCGCTTTCATGGCTTCGCGCACCTTCTCCACCGGGTAGTGGTCATCCGCGAGCTTGCCCGCCAGGTAGTCATCGTATGCCTGCAAATCGAGCAACCCATGCCCGCTCAGATTGAACAGGATGGTCTTCCCGCGGCCCTCCTCCTTCGCCTGGAGCGCCTCATCGATGGCTGCGCGGATGGCGTGGCTGCTCTCGGGCGCGGGGATGATCCCCTCCGTCTTGGCGAAGAGCGTCGCGGCTTCGAAGCATGGGAGCTGGGGATAGGCCTTCGCCTCGATGTAGCCCTCGTCGTACAACTGGCAGAGCATCGGCGCCATCGCGTGGTACCGTAGCCCGCCGGCGTGGATGCCCGGTGGCATGAACGTGTGGCCGAGCGTGTACATCTTCATCAAAGGCGTCAACCCGGCCACATCGCCGAAGTCGTACCGGTACTCGCCCTTCGTCAGGCTTGGGCACGACGCCGGCTCCACCGCGAGGACGCGCGTGTTCCGGCCCCCCTCAAGCCGCTCCTTCATAAAGGGAAAGAGCAGTCCCGCCGCATTCGAACCCCCGCCCGCGCATCCGATGACGATGTCCGGGTACTCGCCGGCCATCTCCATCTGCTTGATCGCTTCCTGCCCGATGACCGTCTGATGGATGAGCACATGGTTCAGCACGCTGCCAAGCGAGTACTTGGTGTCGTCCCGCATCGCCGCATCTTCCACCGCCTCGCTAATCGCCCCCCCGAGCGACCCGTTGCTCTCCGGGTCGGCGGCGAGCATCTCTCGGCCCGCATTCGTGTCCGAACTCGGGCTCGCGACAACGCTGCCACCCCACACCTGCATCATCGACCGCCGGTACGGCTTCTGTTCGTATGACACGCGGACCATGTAGACCT
>JAFKFP010000120.1 GCA_017308185.1 bacterium
GCGACGCCCGTATTGCCCGTCGACGCTTCCACGATCGTCTGCCCGGGCCCCAGCGCTCCGGTCGCGATCGCGTCAGTCAGAATGCGCAGCACGATCCGGTCCTTCACACTGCCCGTTGGGTTCTGCATCTCCAGCTTCGCGAACAGCCGCACCTCCGGGTTCGGCGAAAGGCTCGAAACCTCGACGAGCGGCGTGTGGCCCACCATGTCGGTGACCGAGTGCAGTGCCCTCGCACCGTGACGCTCAACTACCATGAGCGCAGTATGCCGCAGACGCCGCCCCGGCGCCTTGAGCCCCATTTTGCAGACCCCCGTCCCGTGCTCTGTTAGTCTCCGGTGGTGACTCCCCGCAAGTTGCTTATCCGCCCGATCGAAGCGTTCGTCAGCATCGAAGGTTCCGGAGGCATAGCGCTCCTGGCGGCCACCGTCGCGGCAGTCGCATGGGTGAACTCCCCCTGGGGCCAGAGCTACCACGATGTCTGGGGATGGAGCCACGGGCTCGATTTCGCCACGCTTCACCGAAACGTCTCGGTCCACGCGTTCGTGAACGATGGCCTGATGGCCACCTTTTTCTACATGGTCGGGCTCGAGATCAAACGCGAGCTCGTCGAAGGTGAGCTCAATACGCCGCGCCGTGCCGCCCTCCCTGCCATCGCCGCCCTTGGTGGGATGGTCGTGCCTGCACTCATCTACTTCGGGTTGAATGC
The DNA here is from genome assembly GCA_017308185.1 of bacterium. Lineage (GTDB taxonomy): Bacteria > Chloroflexota > Dehalococcoidia > Tepidiformales > Tepidiformaceae > JAFKFP01. The sequence continues at coordinate 707 of JAFKFP010000120.1, forward strand.
CGGTTCCGAAGGAGCGCATGGCTGGGGCATCCCCATGGCAACCGACATCGCCTTCGCGATTGGCGTGATGACGCTCGTCGGCACCCGGGTCCCGTTCCCGCTCAAGGTGTTCCTGCTCGGTCTCGCCATCGTCGATGACCTCGGGGCCATCATTGTCATCGCCGTGTTCTACACCAGCTCCATCAACGTCGAAGCGCTGGGACTGGGCATCGCATGCCTCGTGTTCGTCGCGCTCGCGCTTCGTGCCGGTCTCCAGCAATGGCCGCTCTATCTCGTGCTGGGCGTCGGCGCCTGGCTCGCCGTACTGGAAAGCGGCGTCCACGCGACCATCGCCGGTGTGGCTCTCGGCTTTCTCACAAGCTCGAAGCCTGTCCCCGGCCGTGAATCGGCCCTCGATCGCACCGAAAGCCGTATTCACCCGTGGGTGAGCTACCTGGTGATCCCGGTCTTCGCCGTTGCCAACGCCGGCGTCGAAGTCTCAGGATCAGCCCTTCACGCCGCCGTCACCAGCGAAATCGCGCTCGGCATCGGGTTGGGACTTGTCGTCGGCAAGCCGCTGGGCATCTTTCTTGCTGCCTGGCTGGCCGTCCGCGCGCATATCGCCGACCTGCCAGAAGCTATCGGCTGGTCACACATTGCCGGCGCCGGCCTCCTCGGCGGCATCGGCTTCACCGTCTCGCTGTTCATCACTGCGCTCGCGTTCGATACCCCGGTGCTCATCGATGACGCGAAGATCGGCATTTTCACTGGCTCCATCGTGTCCGGCCTGCTCGGTCTTGCGTGGCTCTGGTTCGTGGCCCGTCCGGCCGTGCCCGATGAACAATCTGTCTCCTAACTGCCCGGCAGCCTACCCTATAGATATGGAGATCACCTGGCTCGGCCGCACCTGTTTTCGCCTCAGAGGGAGAGACGGTGTGGTGCTCACCGACCCCTGCCCGCCCGGCAGCGGCTACAAGATCGGCAAACAGCAGGTCTCTATCGTTACGTTCTCACGCGCTTTCGACCCCGAGTACACCTACCGGGAGGTCGTCCCACCCGACGCCATGACGTTCGATGCCCCCGGCGAATACGAACATAACAACATCCTTGTCACTGGCGTGGCACGGAAGCGCCCCGATGGCGAACGCAACGTCATGTTCTTCTTCGAGATGGATGGCATCCGAATCGGACACCTCGGCCTACCCGGCCCTTCTGGCCCGCCACGAATCGATGAAATCAAGGACGTCGACATCCTCCTGATGCCAGTCGGTGGAGGCATCTCACTGGGCGCTGCCGCCGCGGCCGATGTCATGACCACGATCGAGCCAAAGATCGCGATCCCTATGCATTACCGGACAGACGCCGAAACCCTCGCCATCGACCCGATCGACGCGTTCGTGAAGGAGACAGGCTCAACCGCCGAGCCTCAGCCCAAACTCAGCGTTACCCGCGGCACGCTCGGCACCGATCTCAGCGTGGTCATTCTCGAACCGCGCAGCTAGCCACGGTGTTGTCTACCGTACGAGCGCCACGTACGCCTCCGGTATTCGGTCCGCGATGACATCCGTATGTGGCGCCATCTCCTTCATGCGTGATTGGGTCTTGCTCACAGCCGCCGTCATCGCCACACCCGATTCCGCTGGTACCGCAATCAGTGGGGCCCCCGAGGGCGCCACAACCATGCCGCCGCCCGGCCACGCCGCCCCGACATAGACCTTGTTCTCGTCACTGCGGCAGCGCGCCACCCGCTCGGTCATCGCATCGGCCGCGAAGATCGGCCACGCCAGGATATCGGCGCCATCGAGAGCCAGGCCACGGGCAACCTCGGGCACAAGCCCCTCGTCGCCGCACAAAAGCCCTACGTTCCCAACCGGCGTGCTGATCACCGGGCAGTTCATTTCGCCTGTCACAATCCCGCGGCCGTGGGTTGCCTGGTGTTCGTGCGCGCCGTCAGGCGTGATGAGCACAACCGACTGTGTCGCCGAGCAACTCGTCGTGCGGACGCCGATCGCTACCGCGCCGCCTTCGGCGCGCACTGCCGCTTCAATCTCACCAAGGCCTACTTGCCAGCCCTCCGGCCCATCCATGCCCGCGAAGACCACCAGCTCGGCGTCCTGGGCGCGCAATTGCTGATACCGCGCCACAATCTTCCCCGGCTCGAACACTCCGCCATCCGGGACAACGCTCACGCGCCCACGCTCCTGCGCCGGTATAAGAGCCTCCCGGACCATTGACGTCGCGGCAAGTTGCTCTGTCGCCTCTGCCAACCGTGTGTAAAGCCCCGGCCGCCGCGCCACGGTGATCGCTTCGGCAGGCTCGATGTCGTAAACGACAACGGTGTCGCCCGTACTCGCCGCGCTCACACGAGCGTTGCCGAATGGGTCCACCACCATCGAATGCCCCGCGTATACAATCGCGTCGTCCTCCGTTCCCCACTTGTCCGCCGCTGCCACCCAGACGCCGTTTTCGTACGCCCGCACCGGCACCAGGTACTCGCACTGCGGAGTGCTCAGGTCGGCAGCACTACGCCCCCACGAGACCCACGCCGTGAGGTCCAGGATCACCTCGGCGCCGTTCACCGCCAGGCTGCGAGCGATTTCGGGCTGCCGCGCGTCCGCACAGATCAGCACGCCGAACCTGCAGAAACCCGTGTCCCACACCGGCCACTCACGGCCGCGCTCGAACCAATATGTATCGAAGTGCCAGAGGAAGCTCTTGTCGTATTGGCCGCGCCGCTCGCCGTCGGGCCCGAACACGATAGCGCTATTGGTGAGCTTCCCGTCGTCCGCAGGCGCGGCCATGCCCGCCGCGAGCCAGTAACCATACTGCTTCGCCTTTTCCGCGAACAGCCCGCACACCTCGGCAAACGACCGCACACCGTCCCGCGCATACGGGTTGGCGTCGCGCACGTAGTACGCCGGGTACGCGCACTCCGGCAGCCCGACCAGCTGCGCCCCGGCCTCGCCAGCCTCATCGAGCGCTCTCAAGATGCCCTGCAGGTTTGGCTCCGCCTGTTCGAGGTCGTACGCCTGCACCTGGCACAACGCAATCCGAAATCTATCCATGCGGCGATTGTCGCCGGTGCGGCCGGGCCTGTCGATTGGGAAGGCGAGAACGCGCTGGACGCGAGAACGGGCCGAGGCTGCTCACGCAACCCCGGCCCGTCTGGGAGAGAACAGCGGCGGCTCTCACGCCTTGTCCCGCATCTCACGCATCTTGTCCTTGGCCTTTCCCATCAAGCCCTGGCCTTTGCCCTTGGCTTCCTGGGCAGAGCCCTTGGCCTCCATTTCTTCGTCGCCGATCATTTCGCCTGTCTTCTGACGGACCGAACCGGCAGCCTCGTTGGCCTTGCCTTTGACTTTGTCTTCGTCCATGGTGTCACCTTTCCGGCCTCCCAGCCGGGAGCCCTTCGTTGCCTACAACCTACCTGCGCACTGAAGATCATCGCATCACATAACCCGCGTGCATCTATCGGCACTCTTGCAATCCCGGCGCCGCCAAAATCTCTGATCCCGTACAATTACTCGCATGACCACGACGCTCTCACTCATCCGCGAACGGGCGGCCGCGGCACGCGCAGCATCGAAGCGCCTCGCGACGGTGTCTACCGGCGCGAAGAACGCCGCGCTCCTGCGCATCGCCGATGCTCTCGAACAGGAACAGGCGCCCGTCCTCGAAGCCAACGCGCGGGACCTCGAAGCCGGGCGCGCCAACGGCCTCGATGCCTACTTCCTGGAGCGCCTCACTCTCACGCCCGAACGCCTCCGCTCCATCGCCGCCGATACCCGAACCGTGGTCAACCTGCCGGACCCTATCGGCGAAATGTTCGACGTCCGCACCCTCCCGAATGGCCTCATCCTCGGTCGCCGGCGCATCCCGCTCGGCGTGGTCGCCTGCATTTACGAGTCGCGGCCTAATGTCACTATCGATATCGCGGTGCTTTGCCTCAAGAGCGGCAACGCGAGCGTCCTTCGCGGCGGCAAAGAGGCCCAGCACACGAATGCGGCCCTCGGCGAGGTCATCCAGCGCGCCCTCGCGGGTTCGGAAGTCCCCGAGGATTCCGTCCAGGTGGTGAGTGACCCCGACCGCGCCCACGTCGAAGAACTCCTCAAGGCCCACGACCTCATCGACATCATCGTCCCGCGTGGCGGGCCGCAGCTCATCGAGCACGTGCGCCAGAACGCCACCATGCCCGTCGTCGCGCACGGCGACGCCGTCGTCCAGATCTACGTCGATGCAGGCGCGGACATCGAAAAGAGCGTCACCATCGTCGATAACGCAAAAACGCGCCGCTACAGCATCTGCAATGCCGTCGATACGCTGCTCGTGCACAGCGCGATCGCGCCGGCGTTCCTTGATGCTCTCGCCGCGAAGTGGGGCCAAAAGGTCGCCTTCATTGCGGACGAACGCGCCCTGTCACTCCTCGGCGGTACGAGCGTGCCAGTTGAGCCCGCGACTGACGAGACGTGGTGCACCGAGCACCTCGCCCTGCGCGTCGGTGTCCGCATTGTCGATAACATGCAGGAAGCTCTCGACCACATCGACCACTACGGAAGCCACCACAGCGATGCCATCCTGACCGAGAACTACACCAACGCCATGCACTTCTTCGATGAAGTCGATTCCGCGTGCGTCTATGTGAACGCCAGCACGCAGTTCACCGATGGCGCGCAGTTCGGCCTCGGCGCCGAAGTGGGCATCTCTACCCAGAAAATGCACGCCCGTGGCCCCATGGGCCTACGCGAACTGACCAGCTACAAATGGTCTTTGGGAATGGACAGGTGAGGCCGCTGTGATCGACTTCGAACGCGAGTCCCGCACACCCCACTCCGAGGCCTACATGATCCTCGAAGACGGCGGCATCATCGGCCGCGTCGATATCCACTACCAGGGCGCCACCGTCCACGCCACGCTCTGCACCACTGCCGACGCGAAGGAAGACCGCATCCAGCAGCTCATCGACGCCATCGACGAACGCCTCGTCATGACCGCCGACCCCTACCGCGAGGACTTCGTCGTCTCCGTGTGGCGCGGCTCCCCCGCCGGCGTCTACAGCGACACCGACAGCGATGACGACGACGAAGACGAGGACACGTTCCGGCTGAATTAGGGTGCCGACCTGCTCGCTCTCGCTACCGTTAGGTCGTACTCCACCTGTAGCCCAAGCCAGTAGTCAGCAGACGGCCCATCCAGCGCAGCCTCAAGTTCGAGCGCTAGTTCCGCGAAGATGGAGCGGCGGCCCAGCACCAGGTTACTGATGATGCGGGGCGCGCGCCTCATCCGCGAAGCCAGTTCGCGCTGTGTCAATCCACGGGCATCCGACTCCTCGTGAAGCAACTCGCCTGGCGGAATCGCGAGATCTGAATGAAGCGCGGCTTTAGTGGTCATTGCCCCCCTCCGCATCCCCAAGTTCAACGCTCGCGGCCTCGCGGAACTCGGAGGCGTCCAGAGTCCTGATAATCGGGCCAAGCACCTTGACCCACTCCTCGAGAGCGGATGCGAACCATTCATCGAGTTCCGGCCAGGTCGTGCGGTCGACCGGCGTTGTGTTCCTTCTGAGTCCGATCTGCGCCTCCTTGCGTTGCGGGCTGTCACGCCACTCCACGGGGCCGAGGTGATGTTCAATCTCAGGCCCATGGTTCGCTCGGAGGTTCTCAAAATACGCGGCCTTGTCTGGACCGGATATCACTAACATTATCTCGCTATAACTATTCTTCATCCCATTACGTAAACAAATTACGAAGCCGGATCGGCCGACTGCGACATTGAGCCACGAGTCTGTCGAAGGGCTTTGCGTCTTGATGGTGCTCTGCCGATCGTCCATGAACTGACGGAATTGCGTCCAGAACTCCAGGTGCAGCTGTTGGGACTCGGTGATCGCACTCGCGTTCGTGGAGGCGCTCTGCTTCACCGATTTAGCCCAGTCATTTGGCTGACTCACCACGTTGAATTTCGGGGCCATCGCCGAATCTCCAATTCGCCAGACCTCGATCTCGACGCCGAAGAAGTTGATCGACTCAGCCGTGATGCGATTCAACCAGTCGAGCGCGGCCCGATGTTCGTCCGCGAACCGGCGGGCTACCCACACGATGCTTACTGCGTCGAGGCCGGCCGCATACGTCAGGAGCTGACCGAGGTGCCCGTGGTCAGTTCGTTCTATCTGGTTCTCAATCACTACATAGTGGCCAGTGACCGTGTCCTTGCAGAGGATGTCCGCGCTAAACGGACCGACGCTCACCTCTTGCGATTCGACCTCGAGCTCCAGGCCGATAGCCTCGCCCAAAACGCCGATGTTCTCGGCCTGAGCCAGCCACGGTGTGAAATGGGTTGCTTCTCCGGGCCACACCGTGCGGATGTCCTGCACCGCCGTAAGCCGCCCCATCGGAACTATGTCTTGGGTCACTGTTTGGTCTCCCTGCAGCAGTGGGTCGCAATTACCGCTCGCCCTACTTGAACCCCGGGAGCACCTGCTCCGCGAAGAGCGCCGCGGGCTCCCGCGTGTCGCGGCCGAAGAACTCCATGAGGAACATGGTGCAGCCGAGGTCGATGTGCTTCTGGATCTGCTCCTTCACGCGTGCCGGGCTCCCCGCGATCGCGAGCGGCCCCTCCGGGTCGCCCAGGTGGCCGCCGAAGATCTTCTTTGCCGTCGCGATCATCGGCCCCGCGCTCTCTTCGTCCGGCGCGATGGTGACGAGGCACTGCTGGCTCACGGTGATCTCCTCGAACGGCCGGCCGACGTCGGCGCAGTGCTGCTTGAGCACGTCGATCTTGTGCGGCAGACGTGCCTGCTGGACGGCCTGGTTGTTCCAAATGTCTGCCTCTTGGGCAGCGAGCTTCATCGTCACCTTCTCGCCGCCGCCCCCGATCAACAGCGGCATCGAGCGCACGGGCTTCGGTTCGCACACCAGGTTCTCCACCTGGATGTACTTCCCTTCGAATGTCACTTCGGGCTCGCTCCACATCCGCTTCAGCACCGTCACCGTCTCGCGCAGCTGCCCGAGCCGCTCCCTGGTCGAAAGGAACGGCACACCGAAGTCCGTGAACTCGCGCGGCATCCATCCGCCGCCGAGCCCCGGTATCACCCGCCCGCCCGCAATGTTGTCGACGGTCGCGATGACCTTCCCCAGGTGCGCTGCGTTGCGCATCCCCGCAGGCGTCACGAGCGTGCCCAGCTCAACCTTTTCCGTCGCGGCCGCAAGTCCGGCGAGCAACGACCACGCTTCGAGGATCGGGATCTGGGGTGACTGCGGGCCATACAGGTGGTCGCACACCCAGAGAGAGTCGTAGCCCATGGCCTCGAACTCACGCGATGTCGTCACGCTCTCGTCCCAGGTTCGCTTGATCTGCGGCACGGTTACGCCGAAATGCACGTTTGCCATCGATTCATACCCTTGCGAAATGTGTGCGAAGCCTACCACACCGAAGGGATGAGGTCTGAGGCGCAAGTGATGAAAGCCGCCGGGGGCGCTACACGGCGTATTCGAGGACGACGGCCTTCGCGTTCGACCAGCCCGAGCGCAGGAACGCCAGGAACGCGATGGCGGCCACGCCAGCGCCGGCGAGGAACAACACTGACCCGGACCAGCCGTTCGCTGCGCCCAGGAGCGCCCCGTAGAGCGCGAGAAGCGGCGCCACTCCTCCGAATCCTGCCATACCGATTATCCAGAACATACGCCGCGGGAAGGAGCGAGGACTTTCGCCGCGCGCGTATCGACGGCGGACAAACAGGTGGGCTGCAACGACGACGATCCCCAGTACGAGTGCGACATCCGCATTGCGCCAGATCTCATCGAAGTGGTGCAGCGTGGCCGCGGCTTCGCAGGATGCCGCAAGCGGGTGATATTCGAAGAAGTCGGCGCAACGTGCGGGGGTGTAGGCGACGCCGTTCGTGTCGCCCGAGACATATGATTCGCCAAAGGCGAGCCCGAAGCCCGCGGAGAGTTCGCCGGCGATGCCTGCGGCGATGAGCACGATGCCACCCAGCAGCGCCGCGTAGAGATAGGCGCGGAAGAACCAGGCACGCTGGCTCACAGGGCCGCTGAAACGCGCCGCCACCAGCTTCGCACTCCCAAATCGCGCGATCGCTTCTCGCTCGGCCGCCTCATCGCGCATCCCTCGTCGGCTCAGCTCTGCTGTCGTTTCACGGAGATGATCCTCCGCCTCGGCGAGGATCCGCCGTGCCCGCCGTGATGAAACGTCCAGTGCATCCGCCAACTCGTCGAGATACTCGTCAATCGTCATAACGCACCTCCTGCCAGTGCCGTCCCTATCACGCCTCCGACAGCCGCCGAAAACGAAGTCCATTGTTCACGCTTGGCCGCCAGGGCTTCGCGGCCTTCACCGGTGAGACGGTACTCCCGCCGGCGCCGGCCCGCTGCCTCCGACCATGAACTGGTGAGGCATCCCGCATCTTCGAGCCGGTGCAGCGCGGGATAGATCGTCCCTTCCGGCAACTCGAAGACACCCCCGCTGCGCTTCCGCAGCTGCTCGATGATGGCGTACCCGTGCAACGGCCCCTGCTCGAGCACGCCCAACAACAGCATCTCCAGGTGGCCTTTGACGAGCTGTCCGCCGATGTCATCAAGTTTCATACCTAGTCAACCTAGGTATCAATCATTTTGCCGTCAACATGCGTGGCCATCGCGCCTTTACCGGCCCCGCCCATGTCGCGCCGCCGGTACGAGCGGGTGACAAAGAACCAATGCTTCGCTTGCCCCTTCGGCCCAACGTGCGCTTACTAAAACATATGCAGGTCCTCGCTATCGAATCCTCTTGCGACGAGACTGCCGCAGCCGTCGTCGTCGATGGCCGGGTCGCGCGCTCATCGATTGTGGCGTCACAGATAGACCTCCACGCGAAGTACGGCGGCGTCGTCCCGGAAGTGGCCAGCCGCCAACACCTCCGAAAGATCATTCCCGTCATCGAAGAGGCCCTGGAAGCAGCGGACTGCACGCTCGATGACATTGATGCCGTGGCCGGCACGCGCGGACCTGGCCTCGCCGGGTCGCTCCTCGTGGGCTACAACGCCGCGAAGGCGATCGCGTTCGGCCGCGACCTCCCGTTCCTTGGCATCAACCACCTCGAGGGCCACATCTACGCCAACTGGCTCGTCGAGGGGCCGGAACCGCGCTTCCCCGCGCTGGCGCTCGTCGTCTCGGGCGGCCACACGGACCTCGTCTTCATGCGCGGCCACGGCGAGTACGAACGCCTCGGCGGTACGCGCGACGATGCAGCTGGCGAAGCCTTCGACAAAGTCGGCCGCTTACTTGGTCTGCCGTTTCCCGGCGGCCCGCATGTCGCGAAAAAGGCACTCGAGGGTGGCAAGTCATCGCTCCATCTCCCGCGTGCGCGGATGGGCGGCACATACGACTTCAGCTTCAGCGGCCTCAAGACCGCGGTCCTCCACATCGTGCACGCAGGACAGTATTCCGTGCCCGACATCGCGTGGGAGTTCCAGGAAGCCGTCGTTGACGTGCTCACCGAGAAGACATCGCGCCTCGCCCAGGAGCTCGGCGCCGTGGAGGTGCTTGTTGCCGGGGGAGTCGCCGCTAATCAGCGCCTGCGCGAAGAGCTGCGCGAGCGCTGCCCCGTCCCCGTCCGCATCCCCCCAATGCATTTCTGCACCGATAACGCAGCCATGATTGGGGCGGTCGCAGGGCATCGCTTCGGACTTGGCCAGCGCAGCCCGCTCGACGAGGACATTTTCACCACGAACCAGTGGTCTCGCGTGTGACAGCAGCGTAAAGCCGCCATTATCGTGCGGCGCGCGTCCCCTCTTGACCGGTGTGCCCACTCGCCGACAATCGTGGCGGCGCAGGTGCTGGACCTGCTTTCTGGAGGGGTTGTGACCGCATACCACATTGAGCTCTTTCTGCACGTCATCGCCGTCATCATCGTCTTCGGCATTACCTTTGCCTACCCGTTCCTGCAGGGCGCGGCCGAACGCGCCGGCACCGGCCAAACGAAGTTCGCACTCGGGCTTATCCACCGCCTCG
>JAFKFP010000121.1 GCA_017308185.1 bacterium
CGCCCGCCTGATATCTGCCTCCGGGTCATCAGACCGGTCCACCCGGAACGGCTCGTCGATGTAGATGTGGAAATCAGCGTTCTTCTTGCGCGCACTGAAAATGGGCAGCACGAGGGCGTCGGTACGGCGTGCCAACTCCCACGGGCCACGCGGCAGCTTCACCGCCCGTCCGCACAACACCGCCCCCACCCCGGTGCCCTGGATGTCGCGGTCGCCCATCATCCCGACCACCTGGCCCTGCTGCAACGCTTCGAGGCAGGCGCGCAGGCCCTGGTATCCGGCCTCGTAGAACTTTCCCCCCGCGGCGGCGCGCAGCTCGAGGATGAACTTGGACCATTCGGGCGGCTGTTGCCGCTCCACCAGCGCGGCGAAGGTGCGCCCGCGAGCCGTGAGTGCCTGGATCGCGAACTCGGCGTTGCCCATGTGCGCGCTCACCGCGATCACCGGGCCTGGCTCTTCGATTGCGCGCAGATGCTCGGCGCCGATGAGTTCGAGGTGGTCGCGTTCGAAGGTCTCAAGGTTCAATCTGCCAACCTGGCTCAGGTCCACATAATACTGCGAGACGTGCGTACACACCTGCCATCCATGCCGCCAACTCCAACCCTCCCCTCCGGTCAGCACCGCCTGGTTGCGCCGCACGTTTTCCCGGAAGTCCTTGCGCAACACCCACATCGCTAGCCCGGTGACAGCGGAAACGCGATAGAAGACGCCTGGCTAGCGCGTGACGACTGCCAGCATCATCGACATCCACCGCAAGCGGCTCATAGGCATCCCGTGCGCACCACGGCGCCGTCGCGCGGCCAGAGCTCCCGGAACATATACCACTGCTCCGGGTAACGCCGGATGAACCCCTCGTGCGCGGTCATGATCGCCTGCGTAATCCGCCGCACGTCCTCATCCTCGTCACCCGTTGGTTCGCAGCAAACGGAGAAGTCCGTCAATGTCTCGACAGCGATGCCATCGGGTTTGATCCGCGCAAATGCGGTGGGCACAACAGCAGCCCCGCTGCGAAGCGCGAGGCGCGCCGGCCCCGCAGGCACTTCGACTTCTTCGCCGAAGAACATCACCCGGACGCCCTGCCCGGGGACGGGCCGGTCGATCAGGAGGGCCAGCAACCCGTTCTGCTTCAGCACACGGAGCATCGATGGTCCCGCGCGCTCCATCTTGATGACGTTCATCCCGAGCCGTTCGCGCGATTCGAGCACCATATGGTCGAGCCGTGGGTCGCTGAATGTCTCTGCCACCACCGCAAGAGGGTAACCGCGCGCGGCCGCCGCCCCCGCGCCGATGTCCCAGTTGCCGAAATGCATGCAGACGATGATCGCACCCTTGCCTCGTTCAAGTGCCGCATCGAGCGCAGCGAAACTCTCACGGCCCGTCACGAGGCCGACGATCTCCTTACGTCCAATAGTCGGGAATCGTACGAAGTCTGCGAGGTATCGGGAATAGTTGATGAGCGAACTCTTCGAGGTGCGGCGGAGCACATGGGCATCTTTCGTCTGCAGCACTCGCTGGTAGTTCTGGTACATCGAGCGGCGCCCGCGCGGCCATCCGTAATACCACACCGTGCCGGCAACTACTGCGATCGCGTACCCGGCCCGTGCAGGTAGCCGGCTTACCAACGCACTCACCATTCGCCACAACCAGTACTGCAACCCTCACCCCCGTGGCTGGCGCATGCATGCGGTGGTTGGTGCGGCCGTCATTTCCCCTCGCACTTCTACCGGCTTCGATCGTGCCGCCTCGGTGCCAGGTAGGCGAGCGACACGCGGTTTACTCTGTGCCGAGCGCTGCCGCAGACCGTAGCGGCCATGCGCTGGCCGCGATCATACCAACCGCTTACGCTCCGGGACACCGACGCGTAGCCCGCCGCTCTCAATGTGCGCGAGCCGCCGCACGCCCTCATCGATTTCACCCTCGTCGATGCTCGAGTAGCCCATCAGGAACGTCGCGTGGTGCGGCGGCTCAAGCGAGTAATACGGGCGGGCCGAGTAGATGCCCACGCCCTCACGCCCCGCCTCTCGCTCAAACGCTTCCGTGTCGCTCACGTCTGCAATCTGGACCAGGACGTGCATCCCGCTCTCAGCGCCGGTTATCACCGCCCGTTCGCCGAAATGCTTCGCGAACGAAGCGATCAGAGCCTCCCGGCGCCGCTGGTAGAGCTTGCGCATCCGACGCAGATGGCGCTCGAAGTGTCCCTCGTCGATGAACAACGCGAGCACAGCCTGGTAGAGCAGTGCCACGTGCCGGTCCGTCAGCCACTTCGCGCCCGTGATCGCGGGCTGCAATCCGGGCGGCGCCACCACATAGCCCAGCCGCAACGCCGGCAGCAGCACCTTCGAAAGCGTACCCGTGTAGATCACGCGCCCCGCCGAATCCATGCCCTGCAACGCCGCGAGCGGCCGGCCCACGTAGCGAAACTCGCTATCGTAGTCATCCTCGATGACGATGGCGCCCGTCCGCTCTGCCCATGCAAGCAGTTCGAGCCGCCGTGCCGCGGACATCACCGCCCCAGACGGAAACTGATGCGATGGAGTCACGTACGCGACCTTCGCTGCATCGGGCAGGAGGTCGGCACGGATCCCTTCGCCGTCGCACGGCACCGGGACGATGGTCGCGCCGTTCGCCGCGAACGCGGCCCTCGCTCCCTGGTAGCACGGCTCCTCTATCACTACTGTGTCGCCCGGGTCGAAGAGCACCCGCGCCGCCAGGTCAAGCGCCTGTTGCGACCCGTTCACCACGATCACCTGGTCCGCATCACAGCGGACGCCGCGCGAACGCTGCAAATAGCGGGCCAAGGCCTCGCGCAGCGCCGGCAGGCCTTCGGTCGGCCCGTAGCCCATCAACTCCTTCGGCGGATAATCGAGCACGCGCTTGGTCAGAGCGCGCCACGCATCGATCGGGAACTCCGTGAACGCCGGGAAGCCGTAGCGAAAGTCATACTCGCTCGCGCCTTCGCCGCGGGCCAGGTGTTGCGGCACTTCGCCCGCGAGAATGCGCTCGGCGAAGCGTGACAGCCTGACCGGCGCCGAGCCACCCGGGGCCCTTCGCGCCGCGCGCGGCGCCCGGAACGTGCGGTCGGGGATGTCTGCTGCCACGTACGTGCCCGAGCCGTGCCGGCCGGCCAGGTACCCCTCGGCAACCAGCTGTTCGTACGCCTCAAGCACCGTGTTGCGCGCCATCGAGAGGTTCGCCGCCAGGACACGTGTGGGCGGCAGCTTCTCCCCCGGCCGAAACCGCCCGGCGACGATCCCCTCGCGGATCGCCTCCGCAAGCCGGCGGTATGCAGGCCGCGACCGGTCATCATCAATATCGAGTACGACGTCCAAAGTGGATCTACTGTAGCAACTGGAACGTCCCCATGCCGAGGGCCATTTTGGCATCCTCAGACATCGGGGCGCCGGCCTACTTCTTCGCCAGTTGATCGGCGATAGACTCCCGCACGGGAGCCGCGCTCGTCTCATCCTTCGCAATCACGAACGCAACCACCACGGCATCGCCGAATCGGTAGGTGTCTGTCCACACCCGGTTCCCCGATCCGTCCGGCGTCTTTGTGACGTACGAAACATTCGAATCGCCCTTGCCCGTCCCCTGCGTCTTCTCCTGCGTTGCGTTTGCCCCGAACAACCCCGGCGGCAACGCAGCAAGCTGTGTCGATGTGGTCGCGAACGCTGTCGCCGCCTCACCGCCATTCTTGAAGAGCGCCACATCCACCCGCGCCTCTCCGGGCGGGTTCGCACGGCTGTAGACCTCCACCGCGCTGCCCTTATCGCCATTGATGAGCGCAGGCGATTGCGTCGCACCGGTAAACCCGAGCGCCTTCAAGTCAGGCAACCAATCCGAAGCGCTCGTTGGCCCGCCTGACCCGCCGCACGCTCCGGCAAGCATGGCCACCGACAGGATCGCTAACGCAAGGAACACACCGTAGCGACAACTTGCGCCGCCTGTGCCGGGTTCAAGTGGTCGGTGTTGACGGAGAGATCGTAACTGCACGGCGTGAGCCACCCCGAATCATAGAAGCGCTTGTAGTAGTCCAGCCGCTCCGTATCGGTCCGCTCGATCGTCTTGAGCGCTGTCTTGTCGTCTACGTTCATCCCGTTCATGAGCCGCCGCACGCGAAAATCACGCGAACCGGTGACGAGCACCTTCACCGTATCCAACCGTTCGCGAAGGATCACCTGCCCCGCGTGGCCGATGATGACGCAGCGGCCCTGGTCCGCCAGGTCCCGGATGACCTGCTCGACGAAGCGGCGGTAGTCAGTCGACGTGTAGAGTGGGCTCGCGGTGAGCGGCACGGGGTCCGCCCACGCGCCCACGGGAATGCTCGGATTGCGGGCCAGCGCTTCGAGCAGCCGTGTCATCACCGACGGCGTATGCTCGGCCTCGCTGACAGTTTCGGGCGAGACGCCCGCTTCCTGTGCAGCGCGCTGAATGATCTGGTAATCGACGTACCGGAACCCCAGTTGCTCAGCTAACGCCCGAGCAACCTCTTCGCCGGCGCAACCCGCCTGGCGGGCAATCGAAACGACCCTCGTGTTCATTTCCGCCTCCCTCTACCAGCCGTGCAAGGCAGGTCGGCGGCATTGTACGCGAAGCGGGGCGATCTTGCGCCTTGAGGCTAGTGAGAGGGCTACGAAATTGACTGACAAACTGCGATTGGACATACCGATACTTCTCCCTGATGTCCCGGATGCTAGCGACACCTGCGTTTCGCGACTCATCTCAGAATTGCAGTCCAGGGAGGGTGTCGAGCGCGTCCACGTTGCCGATTCGAACGAGGGTGCGCCAGCAAGGCTTTGTATCCACTATGACAAAAACGTGCTGCCGCTACCGCGTATCCGCGAACTGGTTACCAGCGCTGGCGCGAAAATAACGGAGCAGTTTGGACACATTCTCTGGCCCGTGGATGGCATCTCGCATGAGCGCCGCGCGCGAACCGTCGCGGACCGTCTGCGTGCGATGCCGGGCGTACTCGAAGCGGAGGCAAGCGTAACAGGCAAGGTGCGTGTTGAATTTGAGCGCAGCAAGACCACTGAGGCTGAGATCCGCAAGGTTCTCAGTAAAATGGGTGTTGGTCCGACGAATGATGCGGCCGGATCTGCCTTGTTGAAGGAGCGTCAAAGTTCGTCGCAACGCAAAAAAGATGCCACTGCTAAACTGTCTGACGGGCATAATCATCGGTCCGCTTCCGATAAGGGAGATGGGCACGATCATCATCATGGTCATGAAAAACACGATCATGATCATGATAAGCACGATCATGGTCATGCGCACGGCGGCCTTCTTGGGCCTAACACGGAACTCATCTTTGCGCTTTTGTGTGGTGGGCTGCTCGCTGTTGGTTATCTTATCGAGAAGCTCGCAAATGGCTCGCCTGATTGGATTCCGACGGCCTGCTATATTGGCGCCTATTTCTTCGGCGGCTTCTATAC
>JAFKFP010000122.1 GCA_017308185.1 bacterium
AACGCATGGCGCAATCGCTGGCCGAAAAGCACCGCCAGGCCCTTGCGGGCATTGCGGGGAGCACGCCGGCCGAGCGCGTGGGTCGCGTGACCGAGGTGCTGCGAGAAGATGGCATCCTCGATGAGTGGCACGCAGCCGACGACGGATTCCATCTTGTGAACGGCGCGTGTCCGTATCGGAAGGCAGCCGAGATTTCGTCGCTACCGTGTGATTCAGACCGAAAAGCCATCGAACTGCTGCTCGGCCTGGACGTCGAACAACTAGAACGCATCGTCGACGGGGCGCCGGTATGCGAATACCTGGTCCGCGCGAGGCAAAACCCAACCCTGACCCCCATGAAGGCACAGTAAGGAGTTTCATGAGCAATTCACCACTGCTGGAGATCAAGGACCTGCACGCAGGCATCGGCGATAAGGAGATCCTGAAGGGCCTTTCGTTGACCGTCGACAAGAACGAAGTGCATGCGATCATGGGCCCGAATGGATCCGGCAAGAGCACACTTGCGAACGTGTTGGCAGGCCACCCCGGCTACAAGGTAACGGGCGGCGAGGTGCTGTTTCACGGAAAGTCGCTGTTGGCGATGAAACCGGACGAACGCGCGCACGCCGGGCTGTTCCTCGCGTTCCAGTACCCGGTCGCCGTCCCGGGCGTGACGATGGTCAACTTCCTCCGGCAGGCGCTCAACGCGAAGCATGGCGGCGAAATGCCGATCCGAGAGTTTCGCGAGAAGCTCTTCTCGAAGATGGGCCTGCTGAAGATGGACCAGGAGTTCGCGCGCCGTTATGTGAATGATGGCTTCAGCGGCGGTGAGAAGAAACGGGCGGAGATGCTCCAGATGGCGATGCTCGAACCATCGCTCGCGGTGCTCGATGAGACCGACTCAGGTCTCGATATCGACGCGCTGCGCACGGTTGCAGAGGGCGTGAATGCCCTGATGAACCCAGAGATGGGCCTGCTGCTCATCACCCACTATCAGCGGCTGCTGAACTACATCAAGCCGCAGTTCGTGCATGTGCTCATCGATGGCCGCATCGTGCGGTCCGGTGGGGCGGAACTGGCGGAGGAGCTGGAACGCACCGGCTACGAAGAGGAAGAAGCGCTTGTCGCAGGGGGGAAGGCTTAGATATGACGACTGCTGAAACACTGATCAAGGAAGGCGGCTACAAGTGGGGTTTCTACGACCCTGAAGAGGCGCTTTTCAAGGCAAACAAGGGGCTCACGCACGAAATCATCGACGTAATGTCCGACATGAAGGAAGAGCCTCAGTGGATGCGCGACTTCCGCCACCGGGCACTCGACATCTTCCGTCAGAAGCAGAATCCGCCGTGGGCGACGGAGCAGCTCAACGATATCGACTTCGAAGGCATTCACTACTACGTGAAGGCGACCGACAAGGATGCGACATCCTGGGAAGACACGCCTGACTACATCAAGCGGACGTTCGACAAGCTTGGCATCCCCGAAGCCGAGAAGAAGTATCTCGCCGGCGTGGGCGCCCAGTACGACTCCGAAGTGGTCTATCACAACATCCGCGAAGACTTGAAGAAGCAGGGTGTGATCTTCCTTGGCACCGACCAGGGGCTTCAGGAGCATGAAGACCTGTTCAAGGAGTTCTTCGGCACGATTATCCCGCCGGCCGACAACCGCTTCGCGGCGCTCAACTCTGCTGTCTGGTCGGGCGGGTCGTTCATTTACGTCCCGAAGGGTGTGAAGGTCGACATCCCGCTGCAGGCATACTTCCGGATCAACACGAAGGACATGGGCCAGTTCGAGCGGACGCTCATCATCGCCGACGAGGGGAGCCAGGTCCATTACGTCGAAGGCTGCACGGCACCGACGTATAGCTCTGACTCGCTCCACAGCGCAGTCGTGGAGATCATCGTGAAAAAGGGCGCCCGTGTCCGCTACACGACGATTCAGAACTGGTCCAACAACGTCTACAACCTCGTGACCAAGCGTGCCGCCGCCTACCAGGATGCGGTCATGGAATGGGTCGACGGTAACCTCGGATCGAAGCTCACGATGAAGTATCCGAGCGTCTACCTGATGGAACCGGGCGCGCACGGCGAGATCCTGTCGCTGGCGTTTGCCGGCGAAGGCCAGCACCAGGACGCCGGCGGCAAAGTCGTCCACGCGGCGCCGAATACGACATCGACCATCATCTCGAAATCTATCAGCAAAGACGGTGGGCGTTCGAGCTACCGCGGTCTGCTGAAGGTGTACGAGGACTGCGACCATGTGAAGTCGACCGTGCGCTGCGATGCGCTTCTGCTCGATAAGGAGTCGCGGTCGGATACCTATCCGACGATGGAAGTGGATGCGCCAAACGTGCGCGTCCAACACGAGGCGTACGTCTCGCGGCTGGCCGAAGATCAGCTGTTCTATCTGATGAGCCGGGGCCTGACAGAAGACGCCGCTGCCAAGATGATCGTCAACGGTTTCGTTGAGCCAATCGTCAAGGAACTTCCGATGGAGTATGCGGTCGAACTCAACCGCCTCATTGAACTGCAGATGGAAGGTGCCGTCGGTTAGTCCATGCGTGTTGGAATCGTGAATGAGCCCGGGCCACCAGGCGGAGGTGGCCGCTCTCTCCGCATAGGGCGGGAAAGGTTGGAACTATGACCGTGGCAACGGAACAGAAGCTGCCGGTTGTGGCACTCAGCAAAGCGATCGGGGCTGCAGAGGGCGATCGGCCAGCGACTGCACAGCTGCGCTCGAAGGCAGCGCTCCTCGCCGAAGCGATGCGTTTGCCAGACTCGTATCAAGAACGTCCCTGGAAATACGCCGACGTGTCCGGCCTGGACCTGGCGGCGTATCAGCCAGGCGCGGCCGCGAACCGAGGCGATGAGCCCGAGTCATTTCGCGAGCGCTATAACCTGGAGCACCTGGCCGCTGGAAGCACACTGGTCATCCAGAAGAACGGCGATTGCACTTATTCCGAGGCGTCACCGGGTGTAACGGTGGTCGAAGTGGCGAAAGCAACGGGCGAGGAAGCAGCCACCATTGATGCAAAGCTCGGCAGTGTGGTCCCGCCCGAGAGGAGCAAGTTCACCGCCTTGCATTATGCCTACATGCGCGGCGGCCTTCTCGTAGATATCGCTGCGAATGTTGAAGTCCCGGAGCCGGTCCGCATTGTACGGGAACTCCAGGTAGGCCAGCTCGCGGCCCCTCACACGCTTATCGTGACGGGCGCGAACAGCCGGGTCCACGTGGTCGAGGACTTCCGGTCTTCGGAAGCGGATATCCTCGCACTGCCCGTCGCCGAGATTCTGCCGGGCCACGGTGCGACTGTCAGGTATACCGTCCTGCACCGTTGGGGCTCGAACACCAGGGTGTTCTCCGAGGGCCAGCTTCTGAGCGGTCCCGACTCGACATTCGTCTCCACGAACCTCGTAGTCGGTGGACGTCTCGTGAAGGGTCACGTGGAGTCATCACTCACCGGGCGCGGTTCCTCGAGTGAGCTGTTCGGAGTGTTCGTGGGTGACCATGACCAGCAGATCGACTTCTACACGCTCCAGGACCATATCGGCGCCGATACGCGGAGCGACCTGCTGTACAAGTCAGCCCTCGCGGACCAGGCACGTTCGGCATACTACGGGCTGACGCGGGTAGGCCTCGAAGCTCGCAACGCCGATGCGTTCCAACAGGACCACAACCTTCTGCTCAGTCCCGAAGCGCGTGCCGACAGCGACCCGGTGCTCGAGATCCTGACGAACGACATCATCCGCTGTAACCACGGGGCGACGACTGGTCCGGTGGACGATGAGCAGCTCTTCTATCTCGAATCTCGCGGCGTGCCGCGGAAACAGGCTGAGGCGATGCTGGTGCGCGGCTTCCTCAACGAAGTCCTCGCGCGGGTGCCGCAGCAGGCGCTCCGCGATGAGATGGAGCAGATCATCGACGAGAAGCTCGCGGCGGTGTCCTCATGAGTTGGTACGACGCCGCGGGGGTAGACGAGGTTGCGCCGGGTACGACGCGTATGGTGGATATTGCTGGGAAGCGCCTCGCCATATGCAACGCAAAGTGCGACACGGACGAGGGCTTCTACACTATCGACAACAAGTGCACGCACGACGGCGGCCCGCTTAACCAGGGTTTCCTCGATGGCTGTCAGATTGAGTGCCCGCGTCACGGTGCACGGTTCGACGTGCGCACGGGAAAGGTGCTTCGATTACCGGCCGTGCGCCCGGTGCATAGCTATGCAACCCGCGTGACGGGCGGCCGTATCGAAGTCGAGGTCGGGGACTAGGGGACGGGCGAATGCTGGACGTGGGGCGCATCAAGCAGGACTTCCCGATCTTGGGACAACAGGTGCACAGCCGGCGGCTGGTGTACCTCGACAACGCGGCCACAACCCAGAAGCCGCGGCAGGTCATCGATGCGCTCGTACGGTACTACGAGACGACGAACGCGAACATCCACCGCGGCATCCACACGCTGGCTGTACAGGCTACCGACCAGTACGAGGATGTGCGCACGAAAGCTGCGGCGCACATCGGCGCGTCCAACCCACAGGACATTGTCTTCACGCGGAACACGACGGAGTCGATAAACCTGGTCGCCCGCGCGTGGGGGGACACGAACCTCGGCGAGGGTGACGAGATCGTGCTTTCGCTGATGGAGCACCACTCGAACATTGTCCCGTGGCAGTTGCTCGCGCGGCGCACCGGTGCAGTGCTGCGTTTCATCGACTTCCGCGATGACGGGACGCTGGACCTCGACCAGGCACGAGGACTCATCGGGGAACGCACGAAGCTGGTCAGCATCGTACATATGTCGAATGTGCTCGGCACCATCAACCCGGTCGCCGAATTGGCGGAGATGGCACACGCGGCAGGCGCGCTGTTGCTGGTGGATGGAGCCCAGAGCGCGCCGCATCTGCCGGTGGACGTCACACAACTCGGCTGCGACTTCTTCGGGTTTTCGCTCCACAAGATGCTGGGGCCGACGGGCGTGGGCGTGTTGTGGGCGAAGCCGGGGTTGCTCGAAGAGATGGAGCCGTTCCTCGGCGGCGGCGAGATGATCGCGATTGTGAAGCCGGAAGGCTCTACCTGGGCGGATGTGCCGCACAAGTTCGAAGCAGGGACGCCGAACATCGCTGATGTGATCGCATCGGGGGCGGCGTTCGACTATCTCCGGGAGCTCGGTATGGACTCCGTTCGTGAGCACGAGAAGGCCATCACCGCCTACGCTATGGATTCGCTGCAACGCATTCCAGGGGTATCCATTCACGGCCCACTCGATGTTGAGCAACGCGGCGGCGCCGTGAGCTTCAGTATGGACTGCGCGCACCCCCACGATATTTCGACGATTGTCGATGGTCATGGCGTTGCGATTCGCGCCGGCCACCATTGCGCCCAGCTGCTGATGCGCAGGCTGGGCGTGCCGGCCACGAGCCGCGGGAGTTTCGCCATACAACGACGATGTCGATGTGCTCATCGAGGCGTTGCAGCATGTGAGGAAGATGTTTGCTGATGACAGCGCCCGAACCGCAGTTTGACGAGCTCTACCGCGACATCATCGTGGACCATTACCGGCGGCCGCGGCATCACGGCACGCTCGCCGCGCCGACGCAGCAGGCGGAAGGCGTGAACCCGGTGTGCGGCGACGAGATCCGAATGGATGTGAGCATCCACGATGCGGTGATTGATGGGATAGCGTTCGATGGGCAGGGGTGTGCGATCAGCCAATCGAGCGCGTCTATGCTCACCGAGCGCGTGCAGGGCCACACAATCGCCGAGACGAAGGATGTGATTGGCAAGTTTCGCGCGATGATGGTCGACGGGGCCGCCGCGGACAGTGGCCTTGGCGACCTCGTCGCACTCGAAGGGGTGGCACAACTGCCCGTCCGCGTGAAGTGTGCACTGCTCGCGTGGAACGTCCTCCAGGAAGCACTACAACAGGCCGCTCCGGCGGCAGGGAAGGAACCGGCATGACCGAAGCAACAACTGTCCCCACCTACGACGAGATGCACGAGAAGCTCCGGGAGGTCATGGACCCGGAACTCAACTTGAGCATCGTGGATCTTGGGCTCGTGTACGACATCCAGCTGGATGATGGCACGGCGCTCGTGACGATGACGCTCACGAGCCCCGGATGCCCGCTCGGGCCCGTCATCCGCGGCGAGGCGTATGCCAAGCTGCGCGAGCTACCCGGCGTAAAGGATGTGGATGTGCAGATCGTGTGGAGCCCGCCGTGGGACCCGCGCACGATGGCGACGGACGATATCAAGATGATGCTGGGCATCTGGTAAGCGAAGCTTCATTGGCTTCCACGAGTTACCGCCTGGCGGTGGGCGCTGGGTGCCGTTGAGACGAGACGCTCTGGTGCTGTTGGCTTCCTGACGCACTCCTGACAATATGCTGTCAGCAGAGTCAGTTCGGAACGCGACCCCACTGACAGGATGTTGTCAGCAGCGGTGTGCAACGATTGCATGGCCGCGGCAGTATGCCGTGGACACTCGTACAGGCAGGCAGCACGGATATGAACGTCAACAGTCTCAATGTTTCGATCACGAGCGACGACCCGGTGAGGCTCTACACCTTCTATAGAGATGTCATCGGTCTCCCGGTGCAAGAAGGGATGGGCGACCACGCGCTCAATGTGTGTGGCACGGCCATCCTCTTCGACGGGCACAGCGAGACCCACGGCAAGGCGAAGGAGCCGCAGCGCGTATGGCTGAACTTCTTTGTGGATGACGTGAAGGCCGAGCGTGAGCGGCTCGAAGCGGCCGGCGTGCCCTTCATCCGCAAAGAAGGCAAAGAATACTGGGGCGGCGTCATCTCGACCTTTGTCGATCCCGACGGCAACTACGGCCAGCTGCTGGAATTCCACATGGACGGCGAGGGCGCCTAACTGGCATGAGACGCGCTGACCGGCTCTTCCAGGTCATCCAATTGATGCGGCGGCGGCCGGTTGTGACCGCCGCCGCAATCGCGCGCGAACTCGAGGTTTCAGAGCGCACCGTCTACCGCGACATCCGTGACCTTGTCATCTCGGGCGTGCCAATCGACGGCGAGGCGGGTGTCGGGTACACGCTGCGGCGCGGGTTCGACCTCCCACCGCTGATGTTCACGGCGCCCGAAATCGAGGCGATGGTGCTCGGCGTCCGCGTCGTCACCAGTTGGGGCGACGCGGCGCTCGCGCGTGCGGCAGGTGATGCCCTGGCACGCGTCGAGGCGGCCCTGCCCGACTGGCTCAAAGACAAGATGGCGGCGACACCACTGTATGCGCCCGGGTTTCATGTGCCGGAGCGCATGATGTCCGCGCTCTCAACGATCCGCGCAGCGATCGATGAGCGGCGCAAGATCCATCTCGATTACCGCGACGCGAACGGAGTAACCACGAACCGGACCGTACGGCCGCTCGGGTTATTCTTCTGGGGTTCGGGCTGGTCGATGGCGGCCTGGTGCGAACTTCGGGCGGGTTTCCGCAACTTCCGGCTCGATCGTATGACGGGCATCGACGTGCTCGACGAGCTGTATCAGCCCGAGCCCGGCAAGACGCTTGACGAATTCTTCGCAGCGATGCGCGACCACTGATGGCGCTCATTCGAAGGCCGGCAAGACCTGCGTCTTGAAGAGTTCGATCGACTTCATGTTCACCGCGTGAGGGATGAGGCCGCTGTACATCCATGCGAAGATCCACTCGACGGGCGTCTGGGCCAGGAGCTGCTCCATCTGCTTCCGGACGGTCGGGACGCTGCCAACGAGCACGGTCCCGTTTGTCAGCATCTGCTCGGGCGTGAGAGCTTCGCCGCTGGGATCGCGGAGGACGTCGCCGAAGTGAAATGGGGCGAACCAGGCCGCGCCGCAGAAGGCTGCGCCATACCGCCACCAGTGCTGCGCCTCTTCGTCACTGTCGCAGACGATGACGGCGCGAAGGACGCCGAGTCCCTCGCCCGGGGTTACGGCGCGGCCGTTCGCCGCTGCCTCTTCGCGATAGACGTCGTAGAGACGATTCTGCCGTTCGGTGCGCATCGGCGGGAGGATGGCGGTCACGTTCTCGCGGGCGCACCAGCGGATCGTGTTCTCGCTCGAAGCGAACGGCTGGAAGATCGGCCGGTGTGGCTTCTGGAGCGGCTTGGGCACCACGCCGAGCGCCTGCACGATGTTTTCGTCATCCACGCCGGCGCCCCACTTCCGCGTGGCATCGATGTCCCACGGCGTCAGCGTCGGGGCACTCTTCGCCGTCGCTGCGAAGACGTCGGCATTCAGCGCCCGCGACGTCGAGGGTCAAAGCTCGGCGACGAGGGCGACGTCGAC
>JAFKFP010000123.1 GCA_017308185.1 bacterium
GAGCGAAAGCCGCATGAATGCCATAATCGCCTCCAGTGTCCGATCGTGCCCCGGAATGTCGTGTGATGGCGCAGCTTAACCCGTTTCCCCGCAAGCGTCATGCACTCCCAGTTCCCCAGCGGACCTGCCCCCGTCCGTATAATCGAAACCCACCCAACAGGAGGCCGCATGACCATCGTTGTCCAGCGCAGTTTCACCATCGAACGCGGCGGCATACCCGAGTTCGAGCGCCTATCGCGCGAGTCCGTATGGCCGTACTTCGAAGCGCGCGGCTGCAAAATACTCGGCCTCTTCACGAACGTCTACGGTGGTCCGAGCGACGAGCTTATCCTGCTTACCGCGTACGAATCGCTCGCCCACTGGGAGGCCACCCGCGCCGGAGTCCCGCCACCGGCTGGCTCATCCCCGGAACTCCTCAAGATGGCCGCGCAGGCAACCGAGGCGCTCCGTCAACGCGCGAAGCTTACGCGCGTTTCGACCGCACGAGTCCTCCGCATGGCCACCGATTGGGTCGTCGTGCCCGTGCGGAATGGCTAGCCCGGTGCCAGTCTGGGAGGAGCGGGCGAAGAAGCTCGATGCACGCAAACGGCGCATCGCCAAGCATGGCCGTTCGCTCATGACTGCCGTCCGCTCCGCCGAAGAGCGTCGCGCTAAACGTCTGAACGAGAAGAAGCGGCCGGGTCGCAAGGGCGCCGGCCGCTAATTCTTGGTGCCTGTGGATGGTCGGGCAATGCCCTGCTATGAGCTGAGCATGCTGTGGGCGAATCCTGCCGGTTGACCGCACTCCGCTCAGGCAGCGCGCGGGAGCGTCGTGTCGCTCTCGTGGCGGGCCTGTTCGTTGGCGATGATGACCTCAGCCGAGAGCGGCTGCGCATGGCGCCGGAAGAGCGACCGCGTGATCGACTTCCGTTCTGCGGGACCGAGGTCCCAGTAGGGCATGGCATGGGCTTCACCCTGCTTGACCATTGCGTTGTGGATAACTTGACCTTCGTGCATTTCAACGACTCCTGTGTTTGATGGGTTAACAGTACTTACCGCCCGGTAGAGAATCGCCAGACCTGCGGTGGTCATGAGGGGCCGTACTTAGGCTCAACGCTTCCTCCGCCAGAAGGCGGAGCGCGCTATCGGCCCTGTTTGGCTCTCGTGAGATGCGGCGGCGATACTGGAAGGATGACGGATTCGAACCTGTTCACTATGAAGCGGCCACCGCATGCTCACCGCGCTCATCGCGGAGGACACCGGTATTGCAGGCGAACCGCTTGCCATCGTGGAAGTGCAGCCGCGAATCGCCGATGCCGGCATCGCTGACCTCCTGCTCACGTTTGAGGGCGGACGGCGTGTGCTCATCGACGTCAGAGTCGATATGAACGCCGACAACGCAGCCTTGTCGCCGTTCGAAGCAGCCGCGCGCGAATGGGTCGAACCCGCGTCTTTCGTGGTACTGGGCCTTCCCGGCGATTCCGTCCCTGAAGGCTGGCGCTTCCTCTCATGGCTCAGTGTCGTCGAGGCGCTCGAGGACGATATCGATCCCGTCGCCGCGCAGTACACGGAATTCATCCTGCGCGACATCCTGGGCCTTGGTGACGTGCCGCTCGATGAAGCAGTAACGACGAACCGCCTCTACGCGCTCGGAGGGGCAGCGGTGCGGAGGAAATTCGGCCCCGCAGCCACGCACCTCAACAGCTGCTCACGTCCCACAGGCGGCCGGTATCGCTACCTTGGGACGACGTTCAGCCCGGACGGTGGCGAGATGGCGTATTGGGTCGGCATCGTGAACGAGACCGTGCCACTCGGCGACCACTACCACCTGATGCTCGCGAGCAAAATAGCACCGTTGAAGGATCCCGCCAGCCAACCACGCGCGACCGGCGACTGGAAATGGGCGCACTGGACCGGTCTCGGCCGAGTGGTGCGGCCGGTGACGGCCGAGAGCTATCACGAGTTGCTGGGGCGTCTCTAAGTGTTGGTGAGGTCATCCAGGCTGGAATGGCGCGACAAATTGGCGCAGATCTGCGACACGCCGGCCTTCACCTGCCCAGACTACTAGGCGTGAGAATGAATCCGCACGAGTGTCCGGCCGCGCACCTTCCCCGAAAGGATGTCCGTCGCCACCGCCTGGACTCCCTCGAGGTCGGTCTCGACGGCGATCGAGTCCAGCAGACCGTGCGGCTTCAGGTCGCCGCCAAGGCGCGCCCACACGGCCGCGCGCTTCTCCATCGGGCAGAACACCGAATCGATACCCAGCAACGCCACGTTGCGCAGGATGAACGGCAGCACGGTGGTCGAAACGGCGCTGCCGCCCGTGAGGCCAGAGAGCGCGATGGCCCCACCATATTTCATGGTCCGGATGAGGTACGCCGTGGTCGCGCCGCCAACCGGGTCCACAGCGGCCGCCCAGCGTTCGCCTTCAAGTGGCCGCTTGCTCTCGGCGCTGACATCTTCGCGCGTAAGCACTTCCGACGCGCCGAGCCCACGGAGGAACTCATGCTCCGACGTCTTGCCTGTGCTCCCCGCGACCGTGTAGCCCAATTGCGCAAGCATGCTGACCGCGGTGCTGCCCACCCCGCCCGTCGCACCCGTCACGATCACGGTGCCATCCGAGGGCTTCAGCCCGTGCGCTTCGAGGGCCACGATGGACAGCGCCGAAGTGAACCCCGCCGTGCCGATCGCCATCGCTTCCTTCGTCGTGAGCCCCGCCGGTAGCGGCATTACCCAGTCCGCTGGTATTCGGGCCAGTTCGCCAAACCCGCCCGGGTGCGCGACGCCGACATCGTAGCCGGTCACCACCACCGCATCGCCCTTCGCGAACCGGCTATCCGATGACGACTCAACCGTCCCAGCCAGGTCCACCCCCGGGACTATCGGGTACTTGCGGACGACCCTCCCCTCGGGGATGCACGCGAGGCCATCTTTGTAGTTCACGCTCGACCATTCCACGCGAATGGTTACGTCACCCTCCGGCAGGGACGACTCATCAAGGTTCTCGACGCCGACCGAGAAGTTGTCATCGGTCTTATTTACAACGAGGGCGCGGTAGGACATGCAGCAAGCTCCAGGACTGTGGGATGTTCCCCAGCGTGCGTGCAAACGTGGTTCACGGCAACTGCACGCGGCCGCACGCGGTCCGCGAACGCCGGACGAAGCCTACGGAACGCTGCCATGACATCTCCGCTCGTGTTGTAGACGCGCTCCCCTCGCCACGAACAGCCCTACTTCGCACGCTCCCGCCGTTCGCGAAGGTTGCGTTCACTTGCAGTCTCTTTGCGCGGGTTCGCGGCCTGCTTCGCGCGTTTCGCCGCGGCTTTGGTCTGTGGGCGTGGAGCATCGGGCGAGGCCTCGCGGGCTGCACGCGTGGCGATAACCTCTGCCGCCGCGAGCGCGGCCGCTTCGACATCGGCGCCGTCCTTCGCGCCACCAGCCTTGCCTGCACGTCGTGCTTTCGGCGGCTTCGCTCCATTCGGCGATCCAGCCGCGTCCCCGCCGAGCGTGCCTGATGCTTCCAGGATCGGCCGCAGGTACTGCCCGGTGAAACTTGCGCTGTTCAGCGCGACCTCCTCCGGCGTACCCGTCGCCATCAGCTCGCCACCCCGGTCCCCACCGAGCGGCCCGAGGTCGATGATCCAGTCCGCTGACTTAATCACGTCGAGATGGTGCTCAATCACAAGCACCGTATTCCCCGCATCAGCCAGCCGCTGGAGCACGTTCAGAAGGTGCGCCACATCCTGGAAGCTCAGCCCTGTCGTGGGCTCATCGAGCACATAAAGCGTGCGCCCGGTGGAACGCCGCGATAGCTCGCTCGCCAGCTTGATCCGCTGCGCCTCACCGCCCGAAAGCGTCGTGGCTGGCTGCCCGACCTTCATGTAGCCAAGACCTGTTGCCTCGAGTGTGTCAAAAATGCGCTTCACCCGCGGGAAATGCTCGAAGAACTCGCATGCCTCAGAAACCGTCATGTCCAGCACTTCCGCGATGTTCTTACCCCGAAATTGGATTTCGAGCGCCTCACGGTTGTACCGCTGCCCGTGGCACACCTCGCACGGGACGGTCACATCGGGCAGGAACTGCATCTCGACGAGTTTGTACCCGTCGCCCGAGCATTCTTCACAGCGCCCGCCCTTCACGTTGAAGCTGAAACGCCCGGCCTTGTAGCCACGCGCACGCGCCTCCGGCACCGATGCGAAGAGTTCGCGAATGAGCGTGAACACGCCCGTATAGGTCGCCGGATTCGAGCGCGGCGTCCGGCCAATGGGCGATTGGTCGATATCAACAACCTTGTCGATGTTCTCGAGCCCCTCTACGGCGTCATGCGCGCCGGCGCGTTGCCGCGCTCCGTGTAAGACCTGCGTCGCGCGCTTCACGAGAATCTCCGTGATCAACGACGACTTACCGGAGCCCGAGACGCCGGTCACCGCAACGAACTTGCCCAGCGGGATATCGACATCGAGGTCATGCAGGTTGTTTTCGCGGGCACCCCGAATGACGAGGCTCTTGCCATTTCCCGGCCGGCGCTCCTGTGGAACGGCAATCTCCCGCCGTCCCGAGAGGTACGCTCCGGTGAGACTGCGGTCTGCGGCGGCGATCGCATCCAACGGCCCTTCCGCGACCAGTTCGCCGCCGTGCACACCCGCCCCCGGGCCCATATCGATAATCCAGTCGGCCGCACGCATCATCGCCTCGTCGTGCTCCACAATGAGCACCGTGTTGCCGAGGTCGCGCAGACGTTCGAGTGTTCGAATCAGCCGGTCCCCATCCACCGGGTGCAGCCCGATGGACGGCTCGTCGCAGATGTAGAGCACGCCCATCAACGCCGACCCGATCTGCGTCGCCAGCCGGATACGCTGCGACTCACCGCCCGAGAGCGTCCCCGAGATGCGGTCGAGCGTCAGGTAATCGAGCCCCACATCCTGGAGGAACTCGAGCCGCCCGCCTATCTCTTTGAGAATCTGCCCCGCAATGGTCCGTTCGCGCGCGTTCAGCGGGGTTTCAGCGGATGCGAGATGATCTGCCCATGCCTTGGCCGGTGCGATCGGAAGGCTCGTCACATCCACGATCGCCTTGCCGTCGATCAGCACGCCGAGGGCTTCCGGGCGCAGCCGCTTCCCTTTGCACGCGGGGCATGGCACGGCCCCCATGTACTTCTCGATATCGGTGCGCACGTAGTCGGAGTCGGTCTCTTTGTACCGGCGGTTCAGACTCGGGATGACCCCCTCGTACTTCGTGTCGTAGGTCTGGGTCCGCCCGTACTGGTTCGTGAAGCGCAGCCGGAGTTGGCGGTCGCCGGTGCCGAACAGCACCGCCTCCATCTGCTCCTGGCTCAACTCACGTACCGGCGTGTCGATGTCGAACCCAAATGCCTCTGCCACCGCCTCAAGCTGACGCATATACCAGGGAGCGATCGTGGGCGACTTCGCCCATGGATCTATCGCGCCGCCTTTGAGGGATTTCGAACGGTCCGAGATCACGAGCGAAGGGTCGACTTGCATCTCCACGCCAAGGCCAGTGCATGTGGGGCACGCCCCGTGTGGGCTGTTGAAACTGAACGTACGTGGTTCGATTTCGCCGATGGATGTGCCGTCATATGGGCACGAGAAATGCTCGGAGAATAGCCGCTCGGGGATGCCGTCGGCCGGATCTCCGCCCGCTGGCGCCACGAGCATCACGCCCTGGCCAACGCGAAGCGCCGTCTCCACCGAGTCCGCAATGCGGCTCGTGGCCGTAGCATCCGTGCCCGCTTCCGGCACAATCAACCGGTCAACCACCACATCAATGTCGTGGCGTTTGTTCTTGTCCGGTGCGCGCATCCCATCCAGGTCGTACACACTGCCGTCGAGGCGAACACGAACGAACCCGGCACGCCTCGCCTCGTCGAAAATGCCCGCGTGCTCGCCCTTCTTCGCGCGCGCCACCGGCGCCAGCAGCAAGAGCCGCGATCCCGCCGGGTACGCCAACGTCGCATCGACAATCTGCTGTACCGTCTGCTTCTCAATCGGCCGACCGCACTTCGGGCAATGGGGCCGCCCGGCCCGCGCCCAGAGAAGCCGCATATAGTCGTAGATCTCCGTGACCGTGCCAACCGTCGACCGCGGATTATTCGATGTGCCCTTCTGGTCTATGGAAATCGCCGGCGAAAGCCCGTCAATCTGGTCGACGTCAGGCTTCTCCATGAGGCCCAGGAACTGCCGCGCATACGCCGACAGGGACTCCACGTAGCGCCGCTGACCTTCGGCGTAGATCGTATCGAACGCGAGCGAGGACTTGCCAGACCCCGAGAGGCCGGTGATTACCACCAGCTTGTCACGCGGGATGCGGACGTCGATGTTCTTCAGGTTATGTTCGCGCGCGCCGCGAACCTGGATGTGGTCTAGGGGCATGGATCGGGTCCGGTCTCGATTTCGTTTGAGCGCAACGTGGGACGGGCTTCCAGTGTAGCTGTAGACTGCCCAACCACGTAATCATACCACAAACAGAACAATCGTTCTGT
>JAFKFP010000124.1 GCA_017308185.1 bacterium
CCTTGCTGGTGACGTCGTTCGTGCCGTTCTGGGGCCCTCTCGGGCCACCCTTGAGCGCATCGCCGACGGCCATGCCGTCCTTGCCGACCCAGCCGATGAGCGTGAACCGCCCGCGCAGCAGGAGCGTCGCGATATCGCCGGCGGTCACGGTGAACTGGTCGGCGTCACTCGTGGCGCTCGTGCCGCTCGGCGTCGTCACCGTGATGTCGTGCGCGCCGGCCGTGAGCGTGTTCGGCACCGTGACCGTGATCATGGTGTCGCTATTGATCGTGACATCGCCAGTGTTGACCACGGTCGAATCGAACTTGACCGCGGTCGCGCCGGTGAAGTTGAAGCCGTTGACGACCACGCTCGAACCGGTCGGCCCGCTCGTGGGGCTGATCGAGGTAACGATCGGGAGTCCTGTGTACGTGTAGTTGTCCGCGGCCGTATTGGCGCTCGCGACGCTATTCACGGACACGGTGACATCGACGGCGCCCGCGCTGTGGGCGGGGGCCGTGCACGTCATCGCGGTCGCAGTCACGTTCGAGCAGGTGGCTGTGTTCGCGCCAAAGGTGACGACGAGCCCGGACGACTGGAAGTTCGTGCCGTTGACGGTGACGCTATTCCCGCCCGCGAGCGGACCCATATTCGGGACCACGCTCGTGACGGTGGGCTGCGCGGCGGCGGCATAGGTCACGTTGAACGCGTTTGTGCCCTGGCTGTTGTACGTGATGACCGCGGGGCAGGTCACCGTCGCGGTTGTCGCGCTCGTGACGTTGATGTTCGCGTTATCTCCGCCGATGGTCGCGGTCGCGCCGACGACGAAGCCGGTGCCCGTCACAGCGATGGTTGTGCCGCCCGCGAGCGTGCACGAACCCGAGACCCCGGTGATCGTGGGCCCTGCGGTGGCGGAGTACGTGAAGTCATCCGCGGCGGTGTCTGCGCTCTGCACGTTGCCCGCGGTCACGATGACGTTGACCGTCGTCCCGTTGATCGGCCCGGACGGCACAGTCGCCGTGATCGCGCTGTCGGTGTAGTTCGAAACGATCGCGATGAACGCGCCGAACTTCACCTGCTGGAGGCCGGTGAAGTTCGAGCCACTGATCGTTACGGTAGTGCCCGCGGGGCCACTTGATGGGCTAACGCCCGTCACCGCCGGGTCGTAGGTGAACGCGGCCGGCAGTGTCGTCGAGCCGGTGTTGTTTGTCACCGTGACGTCGACCGTCCCGCTGCCCGCGGGCGCCGCGACCTGGAAGTTCGAGGATGTCAGGTTCTGGCTGACTGTCTGCGAGCCGAAGCTCACGCTGGTGACCGGCTGGCTGGCGGCGAGCTGGAACGTGACCATTGTGCCTGTCGGGCCGTGCGACGGGCTGATGCCAACCAGCACCGGCGCGCCCGAGGGCACGGCACTGACGGTGATGGTGGTTGATGTGGGACTGCCGGTGCCGGTAATCGTGCTGCCGTCGCAATCAGTGAGTGTCACAGACGCGGCCCCGTTCGGGGCGCCCGGAGACACACTATAGTGGAGCGTCTGGACTGAAGTCGTGCCGTTGCTGAGCGTAATGGTGTCTGGCGAGAACGTGATGGCGCCTGCAAGCGCCCCGCTCACATCCGCCGCGAAGCAGACCCCGCCCGAGCCACCGGTAACAGCGGAGGGCGTGAAGCTGATCGCGTTCCCGGTCGTGCCGGCGGTGGCGTTCAGACCCGCATTGCTCATCGTGAAACTGCCGCTGCCTCCGCTCGCGGCCGCCGGCAATGCGCCCGCGAACAGCGTGAACGCCGCTACCAGCGCGGCCACTGCCGCCGCTCCCATCGAAAGCCGTATCCGCTTCTTTCTACGTTCTGCCTTCTGCATGAGTCCTCCCATTGGCACCCGCCCGGTAGCGCGGGGCGGTCCAGCGCAGGGACGGGTGACCTTGCGGGCAACTTTACTCCTCCGAAACCGCCACGGCCACTGTTGCCACACTGGTGTCAGCACTCTCCGGCTGATGCGCACCGCCTCCACCACGAACACCCTACGCTGGAGGTGGAGGTGCTAATCATGCAACCCGAATTCGCCTTCGCGCTCCAGTATGTGTCCGACATCGAGGCGTCGAAGGCCTTCTATCAAGGGGTGATGGGCCTCACCGTCCAGCGTGACCACCCCGTGTTCGTCCAGTTCGAACACTTCGCCATCGCGAGCGACGAAGTGCTTGGCGGCGGGAACATCGAGCTCTATTGGCTCGTGGATGATGTCGAAGCCGCTCATCGCGAACTCTCGGCCAAAACACGCACATCGGACATTCGCGACATGCCATTCGGGCGGCTCTTCACGGTGGACGACCCGGCCGGCAACGCCCGGTTCATCATCCAGCTGGCGAGCCAACGCCCGAGCCAGGCCGTCTAGCGCCCGATTCTCCGCGGCCGCGCACGACGCAGCTATGACGAAGGAGCCACCCTCGCCGGGTGGCTCCTTCGCTGTGGTGACTCTCTGGGTGTCGCTCTGTTAGCTGCTCATGCTCGAGCTGCTGTTGACGTTGCCGTACTCCATCGTCCACTGGACGGGGCTGGCAGGATTGATCAGGCCGACGAAATAGCCGAGGCCTGTGCGGAGATTGGTGAGGTCGTTCGCGCCAGGCACGTTCGCCTGGGCCGGGAAGTAAGCCTTCCACGTCTGCGTGGCCGCATCGAAGCCCCACACCACCGAGACCTTGCTCGTGATGTCATTGGTGCCGTTGTGCGGGCCGCTGGGGCCGCCCTTCAGCGCGTCGGCGACGGCCATGTTGTCTTCGCCAACCCACCCGATGAGCGTGAACTGGCCCTGGAGTGTGATCGTCACGGTCTGGTCGGCGATGTTGCCGGTGTTGTCGAACTTGCTGTTGGCGCTCGTCGCGCTCGTCCCGCCGGGAGTCGTCACGACGACGTCGATTTCGCCGGCCGTCATGCCCGCCGGGGCGACTGCCGTGATCTGCGTGTCGCTGTCCACGGTGAACGAGGCGGCATTGGTCCCGCCGAACGTGACGGCGGTAGCGCCGGTGAACCCGGTGCCGGTGATGACCACGGTCGTGCCGGGGCCGCCGCTAGTCGGCGAGAGAGCCGTGACCGTGGGTGTAGTGGCCGCGGTCACCTGGAAGGCACTCGTGAGTGTGGCCGAACCGCCGGGCGTGGTGACTTTCACGTCGTAGCTGCCGGTGCTCAGGCCCGAAGGCACAACGGCCGTCACCGTGGTGCTATTCGTCACCGACACGTTGGTCGCTGCCACACCGCCCACGGTGACGCCGGTAGCGCCGGTGAGGTTTGTGCCGGTGAGCGTGATCATCGTGCCCACAGGCCCGGAGGTCGGGGTGAGGCTCGTCAGCGTCGGCATCGTCGTCGAGGCCGTAACGGTGAACGCGTTGGTGAGGGTTACGTCGTTCACCGTGACCGAGTACACGGCCGGGGTCAGGCTGTTCGGTACAGCGACGGTGATCTGGGTGTCGTTCGCCACAGTACCAGTCGCGGCCGTTGTGCCGAACGTGATATCCGGGGCGCCGCTAATGGTGTTGAAGCCCGTGCCGTTGATGGTCACGGTGTCGCCTGCTTCGCCGGTATTCGGCGTTACGCCGGTTACCGTGATCGGGTTCGCGGCCACGGTCAGGACGGCACTGGCGGTGCCGCTGGCGGCCAGCGTCGCCGCGTCGGTGCCGCTACCGCTCGGGCAGGTCGCCGCGATGGTTACGGTCCCGGTCGCGCCCGTCGCCGCGGAACCGCTCACGGCCACAGGGATGATGAACGACGTGTCGCCCGCCGCGAACGTGACGTGACCGCTCGTGACGCCGAAGTTGGTGGCGGCATTTGTGCCTGCAATGGTGTAACAGGCTTCGAGCGTGGTCTCGCCGCTTCCAGCCACAATGTCGCTGACGTTGACCTTGACGTTGGCGGTTGTGCCAGCCGCCGGGTTCATCGTCGCGGCGTCGAAGCTGTACTTGAACGTCCCGCCGCCCGCGGAATCGGCGGCTGCCGGTAGGGCTGCCGCAAAGATCGTCAAGGCTGCGACCAGCGCTCCAACGACGCCGGCGCCAAGTGGCAGCGCCATGCGCCGCCGTTTCGGACTATGTCTCACTAACGTACCTCCGCTTTCTCGGGAGGCCCGCGCATGATCGGGGGAAGGATCGCCCGCCCCCAGCGCGGGCCCCATCGGCGGCTAAGTTACGAGCCCCTGCGTTGCAAGCGCATAAAGAGAGCGCGGCCAGCGGCAACACTCCGTAAGGTTTTTCGCGCCACCCGATGCACTCAGACTCAATCAGGTTAAGATGCCGGTAAATCGCACCGGGAGCTGCCGCCATGACATGGGAACCCGAAATCGAAGAGATACAGCGCCGCGTCGCCTTCGCGCGCGAAATGGGCGGACCTGAAAACGTCGAGCGCCAACACGCCAACGGCAAGCTCACCATCCGCGAACGCATCGATGGGCTGGTCGATGCCGGCAGCTTCGATGAGACCGGTGTGCTCGCCGGCCGTGCCGAATACGACGAGGCTGGCAATGTCGTCTCGGTGCGCCCGGCGAACTTCGTGATGGGATTCGCGCGTATCGATGGACGCCGCGTGGTCGTGGGCGGCGATGATTTCACGGTCCGTGGCGGCGCGGCCGATGCGTCTATCGGCGGTAAGCAGATCTATGCCGAGAAGATGGCGCGCGAGACGCGAATGCCCATCGTGCGCTTCGTCGATGGCACCGGCGGCGGCGGCAGCGTCCGCACCCTTATAGAAGACCCGCACGGCGGCGGGAACACTGGCCGCAAGGCGGCCGGATACACGTACGTCCCGGCGAACCCCGGCTGGGACACGATTGTCGCCATGCTGAACGAAGTCCCGGTCGTCTCGGCGGCGCTCGGCAGTGTGGCCGGCCTCGGCGCGGCGCGCGCCGTCACCTGCCACTGGAACATCATGGTGAAGGACACCTCGCAGATCTTCGTGGCAGGCCCGCCCGTGGTTTCCTATGGCATGAGCGAGGACGTCACGAAGGAAGAACTCGGCGGCTCGGACATCCACTACCACAACGGCGTGACCGATAATCTCGCCGAGACCGAAGAAGAGGCGTTCCAACAGATTCGGCGGTTCCTGTCGTACATGCCGCAGAACGCCTGGGAGCAGCCGCCGCGCGCCCAGCCAACCGATGACCCCCAGCGGCGGGATAATTGGCTCCTGAGCGCTATCCCGCGTGACCGGCGGCGCCCCTACAAGATTCGCCAGGTGCTCGCGAGCGTGCTCGATGCGGACTCGTTCTTCGAAATCGGCGCAGGCTGGGGACGCTCCGTAGTAACCGGTCTTGCCCGGTTAGATGGATACCCTGTGGGCGTTATCAGCAACGACCCGTACTACTACGGTGGCGGTTTGACCGCTGACGGTAGTGAGAAAATCGAGCGGCTTGTCGACCTCTGCGATACCTTCCACATCCCGGCCGTGAACTTCGCCGACCAGCCCGGTTTCGTCATCGGCACCGAGGGCGAACGCGCAGCCACCATCCGCAAGGGCGCGCGTGCGCTCGCGGCCATCTTCCAGGCGCGTGTACCGTGGGTCACGATCCTGCTGCGGCGTGCATTCGGCGTCGCCGGCGCCGGCCACGCCAATACCGGCGGACTCAACCTTCGTTACGCCTGGCCGAGCGGTGATTGGGGCAGCCTTCCCGTCGAAGGCGGCATCGAGGCGGCTTACCGGCGGGACCTCGCCGCTGCAGAGGACCCCGCCGCTCTGCGCAACTCCTTGCTCGAACGCATGAACGCCGTGCGCTCGCCGTTCCGGACGGCCGAGGCGTTCGGCATCGAACACCTCATCGACCCCCGTGATACGCGCCCCATCCTCTGCAACTGGGTGGAGCAGGCATACCGCGTGGAGTCGACGCGGCTCGGGCCGAGGACGCACGGCTACCGCCCATGAGTGCGTCATCCCGGGTGATTCGCCGCGGAACACACTCTTTCAACGAGGCAGTTGATGGTTGACCTCTTTAGCCCGCTCACGCTTAAATGCGTGACGCTTCGCAACCTCATCGGGATGTCGCCGATGACGATGTACCGGT
>JAFKFP010000125.1 GCA_017308185.1 bacterium
CGTCGCGCGCACGGTTGGCGCCGAAATCTACAACGAGCAGCAGCCGCTCTCGATGGGCTACTACTCGTACTTCGCGGACTACCCGCTCGAGACGATTGAAGTCCACTGGGGCGACGGACTCGTG
The DNA here is from genome assembly GCA_017308185.1 of bacterium. Lineage (GTDB taxonomy): Bacteria > Chloroflexota > Dehalococcoidia > Tepidiformales > Tepidiformaceae > JAFKFP01. The sequence goes on from JAFKFP010000125.1 coordinate 125, forward strand.
TGCTTCGCATTCCCCACGTCCGACGGGCTGGCGTGCCTCGCCGTCGAACGGCACCACGAACACTTTCCGGCGTTCCGGGCGGACACCGATGGTGAGTTCCGCAAGGCGCACAACGCGGTCGGGCTCGGGGGACGGTATGCGCGGTCGCGCCGCGTCGAGGAGTGGCGTGGCGCGGTGGACCTGCCGAACCACTATCGCAAGCCGTTCGGGGCGGGCTGGGCGCTTGTCGGGGACGCCGGCTATGTGAAGGACCCGATTCTCGGCATGGGCGTGAACGATGCATTCCGGGACGCCGAGCTCCTGAGCGTGGCGCTCGACCGTGTGTTCCGCGGCGAGGCGGATTTCGATTCGGCGATGGGTGCATACCAGCAGGAGCGGGACGCGAGGACCGCGCAGATGTTCATGGTGAACTACGAGTTTTCGAAGCTGGCGGTCACGACCGCGCACCTCGAACAGCTTCGTGCCGGCGCGGCCGCCCGGATGGAAGCCGCGGGCGTGGCCGCCGCCGAGTGAGGCTCGTACATTGGCCAAGCGCCGCGCGCGGGCGTAAAGTTCGTGCAACCCATCCGTAGCGGGGGCTACGAGCGGATGGCAAACCATCGGAGGCGGTTATGACTGAACGACACCGAACGAGGCGGGGGGCCGTGCATTGGGCCATCGCCACAGCGATCGCGCTGGTGGGCGCGGTCACGCTCTTCGCGGGGGCGGCGTTGCCGGCGGCTGCGGATGCAGGAACGGAGACCATTACAGGCGTGTCGCCGGTCACGGGCTCAGCGGGCGGCGGCACGGTGCTCACCTTCACCGGCACAAACATGACGTCTGCACCGACCGCGGTTACTATCGGGGCCAACGCCGCTACCAACATCATTCGTGACAGCGACACGCAGTTCCGGGCTACTACACCGCCGGGGACAGGCACCGGCCTTGCTATCGTTGTCTCGTTCGGCGCATTCCAGCCCACCGTTACCCAGACATTCAGCTATGTTGCGCCAGCCATCAGTAGCCTGAGTGCCAACGCGGGGTCCGTCGACGGCGGCGGCAGCCTGGTGATTACCGGGACGAACTTCGGGCCTTCGGGAGCGCCGTCGGTGAAGTTCGGGAACACGACGGCTACCGTGCAATCCAATAGCAATACGTCGATCACGGTGACGATCCCGCCCGCGACTGCGGCGGGGCTTGTGGGAGTCGTGGTCACGGTGAACACGCTCACCAGCAACGCGGCGAGCTATACGTATCAATCCGCGCCAGCACCGAGCATAACGAGTCTGAACCCCGCCACCGACACGGCCGGGGAGACTGTCGTGATCACCGGAAACAATTTTGCACCACCGGGAGCCACCAACTGCCCCGTCAACGTCCAGGTGCAGTGGGGGGCAGCACCGATATCGACCGGTAACTGCACGCTCGTCAGCAACACGACTATTTGGGTTGTTGTCCCTGCAGGGACGGGTACAGCGCAGGTGACGGTGACGACCGTGAACGGCACAAGCAACGCTGTCACCTTCACCTACGGCACTGGCGCTGCAGCTCCCACCATCACGCAGGTGAGCCCGCCTAGCGGGCCGTCGGGCATCTCGCTGACCATCACCGGCATGAACCTCGCGCCTTCCAGCGGCGTCACGGTGGGCGGCGTGAACTGCCCGCTGACCTCCGGCAGCGGCACGCAACTGGTGTGCACCGTCCCGAACGGCACGGTGACCGGCTCGCCCGTAAACGTCGTGGTGACTGCCCTGGGCGGCAACGCCACGGCCACTAACGCCTTCACCTACACGACCGCCAGCATCGTGACCGTAACCAACGTCGTCCCGAACATCTGCCCGCTGGCCGGCGGCAACACGCTCTACGTGTACGGGACAGGCTTCATTGACGGCTCGACGAGTGTCCGCGTGAACGGCGTGCTGGCTTCGAACCTGGACGTCATCAGCAGCACCGAGCTTTCGGTGACGTGCCCGGGCCAAGTGAGCTACGGCACGTACGACCTTAGCGTGACCGTCGGCGGGAACGTGAGTGCGAACACGCTTGCCGATAACGTAACCTACCAGGCCGGGGGCGCCGCGCCGATCATCACCGATGTCGAACCGGCGACGGGCCCGACATCGGGCGGCACGGCCGTGACGATCACGGGCTCGAACTTCGTTTCGCCCGCGAGTGTCACGTTCCACGGCATCGCCGCCACGAGCGTGGTGGTGGTGAATTCGACGACGATTACGGCGGTCACACCCGCGCATGCAGCCACGGGGCTCGTGAACGTGACCGTATCGACGGGCAACGGCACCGACACGGACGCCTACGCCTTCACGTATACGAATACGGCAGCACCCACCGTGACGGGCATTTCGCCCACAAGCGGCCCCATCGGCACGCAGATCACGATCACCGGGACGAACTTCCTGAACGCGACGGGGGTGACCATCGGCGGCGTGGCAGCGACCTTTAGCGTGACGAACAGCACGACCATGACAGCCGTCGTAGCGAGCGGTACCCCGCTGGGTGTCGTCAACGTGATCGTGACGACGCCGTTCGGGACGAGCGCGAACACGGCGGCCGACAACTTCACGAACACAAGCACAAAGACGATTACGACGACGCTGACGGGCACGTTCACGCTCATCGGCTGGGTCGGCATCGATAACATCAGCGTCGCGGATGCCCTGCGAGGCGGGCCGAACGGCCCGAGCGGCGGGACGAACGACATCACGGCGCAGGTCTCGGTCGTGTGGGGGTTCAACAACGCCACGCAGACGTTCGTCGCGTACTTCCCGGCCTCGGCGAACGTCCCGGGCGCGAACGACCTCACGGCGCTCCAGTCGGGCCTGGGCTACTTCATCGGCCTGAACAACCCGGGCAGCGTCGTCCAGTGGACGTACGCACTGGGCGCGTAGCCGCCATCACCGTCGTCACTCTCCTGGACAGGCCCCGCTTCGGCGGGGCCTGTTTTTTTGTGCGCGTTGGCGGAGACCCGCTTCGCACGGGTGCGCCATGCACTCCCCCTGAACCTCCCCTTCGCGTCAAGGTTAATCTGTGAGACACTCATATCGTGCGACGATTTATGCAGCTCATGCGCGCGGCCAGGAGCGCAGGATGACGCGGCCCGACTGGCGCGGCCAGGTTTCGCCGCACTGGATGAACCGCGATGTCGAACTGCTCATCGCGGCGCGGGTGTGCATGAGTTCGGGGCGGGCGCTCGCGGGTGTGCTGGTGCCCATCTACCTCGCGAAGATCGGGTTCAGCGGCGGGATGCTCGGCGTGCTGTTCGCGGTCACGGGCGTGGTATCGGCACTGCTCACGGGAGCCGTCGCATTCCTTTCGGACAGGTTTGGGCGCAAGACGTTCATCATCGCCTTGCCGCTGGTGGCGGCTGGGTCCGCCGTCGTGTTCGCGCTCACGCGCAACACGGCACTGGTGTTTGCGTTCGCGGCGGCGGGTTCGTTCGGACGCAGCGGGGGCGCGGGGGGCGGCGCTGTCGGGCCCTATCTGCCGGCCGAACAGGCCTACCTCGCGGATTCGGTCGGTTCGACGTGGCGTAACAGCCTGTTTGGCCGTGTCGCGTTTGCTTCATCGCTCGGTGCGCTGATTGGCGTCGGCGTGCTGGCATGGATCCCGGATGCGGCCCAGGCGATCGGCATGAGCGAGCTGGACGCGTACCGGCCGGCGTTCATCGCGCTATCAATCGTTTCGCTGGCGGCGGGTCTGCTGCCGCTCACCATTTCGCCCCAACGCGTGCCCGTGCCAAAACACCGCGGAGGCATCAGCCTGCCACAGAAGTCGTGGCCGGTGCTGATCAAGCTGTGGGTCGTGAACTCGATCCTCGGGCTGGCGTTCGGGTTCTACGGACCGTTCATCACGTACTGGCTGTACCGGCGTTACGGCGCGGGGCCGGGCATGGTCGGGGCGCTCTACGCCTTCATCAACGTCGCGGGAATGTTCGGGAACCTCGGCGCGGCGGGGGCGGCCCGGCGGCTGGGCGTGGTGAAGACGATCGTCGTCACTCGCGTGGTCGGAGCAATACTCATCTTCCCGATGGTGCTGGCGCCGTTCTTCTGGCTGGCGGGCGCCGTCTACCTCATCCGCATGGTCGTCATGCGCATGGGCATGCCGTTGCGCCAGTCGTACGTGATGGGGGTGGTGCCGCAAGAAGAGCGGGCCGTGGTATCAGGACTGTCGCGGCTGCCGACGCAGGCGACTTCGGCCGCGACACCGCCGCTCGCGGGGTACGTGTTCGATAACGTCTCGATGTCGCTCCCGTTCGAACTCGGGTCGATCATCCAGGTGATCACCGCGGGGGTGTACTGGATGTTCTTCCGCAACCTGCGCCCGCCCGAAGAGGCGCTGCGTGTGGTGGAGACAGCCGCTGCGCCGGCGAAGCCGAAACCTGACGAGCTGGGCGCGACGGGGCAGTAGCGAGCCGTTATTCGTCGCGGGACGCAAAACACATGATGAGCACCATCGCGAGGAGGCCGGCGCTCGCGATGATCATCCCGAAGAGGAGCAACGGCGACAGGCCAGATGCCTGGGGAGGTGCATCGGCCGCAGAGACCGCTGCTGCGCCAAACCGAAGAATGCTGTGAAGCTCCACGGATGGTATGACGTCCGGCACTGCGGTTTGGTTCCATGGAATGGGTGCGTCAGGCGGACAGGCTTGCGAGTAGTGACGCCATCGCTTCCGAGTACACCCCGGACGCGTCTATGTAGCGCTCTTCGTGCATGAGTGCGTTGACGATTCCCGGCGGAAAGATGGCTTCGGGCTCGCCATTGGGGAGCTGACTGCGGTGGGCCGCGATCGATGCTCGCTTTATGTCTGCGACACCGGTGATGGGCACGGTGTAGTCCCAGGTGTCGGAACCGATTGTCTCGGGCGGTGGTTGCGGCGGATTGCCGAGCATCGGCAGGCACTTTTCGTATTGGGAGAGGAAGAGGCCGCGCGTGAATGCCGCGTAGAGCAGCGGCGGCTTCGCACCCTCGAGCGCGCTCCATGCCTCCGAAACCCAACGATACAGCGCAAGGTGGTCGGGGTGGCCGTAGGCGCCATCAGGGCCGAGCGAGAGGATAAGGGACGGTTGAAGCGCGCGGATGCGCCCGGCGATGCGCTCGTGCTCACCGCGATGCAAGCGGAGTTCGCCATCGGGGAGACCCCAAAAGCTTGGCGGCTCCGCACCAAGGACTCCACAGGCGGCTTC
>JAFKFP010000126.1 GCA_017308185.1 bacterium
CGCTCCCGCAGGGCCAGGCCGAGCGTGCCGCGCGCGTTGTGTCCATGGTGGAAACGATGGAGAGCTACTTCGGCAGCTGCACGAACTACCGCGAGTGCGAAGCGGTGTGCCCGGCGGGGATCACGATCAACGTCATCGCGCAGATGAACAAGGACTACATCCGGGCCAAGTTCCGTGACCGGCGGCGGCTCGTGCGCCAGGCTGACCTGATCCACGAGGGGTAGCAGAGGGCCGCCGGCATCGCCCGCCGCGACCCTCTGCCCGTTGACCGCGATCGACAACGGCCCGTCGACACTCGACAATTGATCACATGGGGCACCGAAAGCAGCGGAAGCGCGCGCGCAAACAATCGGCACGACAATGGGACGACGACCGCCTGTTCGCAGACCCGGCTCTCGAGCAGTGGCTCACACCCCGGCCTGATGATGAACCGCCGCCAGCCTGGCAGTGGCAGGATGCCTTCGCAGCGGTTGGCCGTCCCCCTATGAAGACGTGTGGCGGTTGTCGCGAGTTCGTCGAAGAGATGGAGAACGGCCGTGGCACCTGCCTCCACCCCGGCAGCGGGATACTCTCGCCATGGACCGACACCGAAGCGTGCCCCTTCTACGAGGCCGCGCGTGTCACGAGGCGGGCGCGGTAGCTGGCGGAGGGGCCAGGGGTTGACGCCGAGGCGCTCCCGCACGGCTCATGCCAGAGCCTGGACGTGCTGCCTGGGTGCCGAGCGCCCACCCCTGACTGCCAGCGGGAGAGTCGCGAGCCTCGAGTTTTGAGTCCTTCCGCAGACGTTATGACCCCTTCAGATTCGATTCATGCACTGCTGCTCACATAACAATCGCCACAACATCTAGTAGTTGCCAAGAAATCCGCTACTACATCTTGACGCGCCACCCCAGAATGCCTACGCTTCTCAAGCCCGCTCCGCCGAATTGCATAGGCGAGTAGGCACTTTAAGGAGTTATGGCAAGAAATGCGGTGCCCCTACTGCCAGTACCGTGACTCGAAGGTAACGGATAGCCGTGCCAACGACGATGGCATCCGCCGGCGGCGCGAGTGTATCTCCTGTGGCGAACGCTTCAGCACGATTGAGACGGTGCAGCTCTCGACCGTCCAGGTGGTGAAGAAGGATGGCCGCCGCGAGGACTTCAACCGCGAGAAGCTGCTGGCAGGCATCCGTAAAGCGTGCAGCAAGCGCAGCGTCTCCGTCGCCCAACTCGAACAGCTCGTCGCCGAAATCGAAGTGCGCGCCGCCGCCGACAGCCGCGGCGAAGTCGCCGCATCGTTCATCGGTGAAATGGCCATGGACAAGCTCAGGCGCCTGGATCACATCGCATACATCCGCTTCGCATCGGTGTACCGTGCGTTCACCGATATTGAGTCGCTCAAAGAAGCAGTTGAAGCGCTGGAATCGGGGCGCATCGCAACCCTGGAGGAACGCACCCTGCAGCTCCCACTGCCGGGCGAGGGCGAGGAAGCACCAGCGAGCGTCGCTGGCGGGCTTATCGAAGAAATCGAGCGCGAACATCTTCGAGTCGCAGGAGGCGCACGATGAAACTCTGGGAGGTCCATGCACTACGGCTTGGCGACGCCATCCGCACCACCCCGGACGGCGAAGCCGATATCGAGGGACTCGTGTTTTCGGAGAAGGCCTACATCGTCGCCGTGCGCGATTACCGGCCGGCCCAGCTGGTTGATATGGTGCGCCGGCACGGCCCCGAAGCCGCCGCCGATAACCTCGTGAGCCACTTCGCCGAAGACTCGCGCGGCCTCGCGCGCACCCGATCGCGAATCGGTGGCCCGGGCATTGTGCGGGGCGATGAGCTGGCGGTCGCCCCTGTGTTCGATGAGGTGTTGCGGCGCTAGTTGACGACATAGAACACACGTTCTACTATTCGAAGCCCCCCGGGTTTCCACACGCTGGGCCGGCGCGAGCCGGTACCATGAAGGAGGGACTGCTCATGACGCAGATCTACGAACGCCAGGACACACCGGATATGCCGAAAGACTACACGGACATCCAACTCAAGATCTTCCGCGATCGGTATGCATTCGATGGCGAGCAGTTCCCTCACGATGCCTGGCGCCGCGTCGCCAACGCAGTGGCAACACACGAAGATGATGAAGCCGCATGGCAGGAGCGCTTCTACGCTCTCCTGTCCGGCTTTAAGTACATCCCCGGCGGCCGCATCATCTCCGCCATGGGCACCGGCGCCGGCGTCACCGCTCAGAACTGCTATGTGCTCCCCAGCCCCGTGGATAGCCGCGACGGCATCATGGACTCGCTGCGCCAATGGGTCGAAATCCAGAGCAAGGGCGGCGGCGTCGGCATCAACATGTCCTCGCTGCGGCCGCGTGGCGACGCCGTGAAAGGCGTGAACGGCACGAGTTCCGGGCCGGTGAACTGGGCGCAGCCGTTCGCGTTCATCTCGAAGTCGGTCATCATCCAGGGTGGTTCGCGCCGTGGCGCGGCGATGATCATGCTCGATTGTGACCACCCGGACGTCTTCGAGTTTATCCACGCCAAAGAGACACCGGGCGTGCTCGAAGGCTGCAACGTCTCGGTCTGCATCAGCGATTCATTTATGGCGGCCAGGTCTACCGCACAGTGAAAGCCCGCCAGATCTGGGAAGAGATCTGCCAGGCCGCGTGGCGCAGCGCCGAGCCGGGCATCTACTTCATGGAACGCGCGAACAAGCAGGCCAACTCCGGCTACTTCGAACAACTCATCTCGACCAACCCCTGCGGCGAGCAGCCGCTTGGCCCGTATGGCGCGTGCCTCCTCGGCGCCTTCAACCTCGATGCCTTCATGCGCGAAGACCTCGATGGCAACTGGCGCTTCGACCACGAGGAGTTCAAGGCCTACATCCCTTACGCCGTGCGCTTCAACGACGCCGTGGTCGACTTGAGCCACTATCCCATTGACGAGTGCCGCGACAGCCAGCAGCGCATCCGCCGCATGGGCATCGGCGTCATGGGCCTCGCCGATTGCATGCTGCGCCAGAAGATGCGCTATGGCTCGCCCGAATCCATCGCCTTCACCGAATCGGTGTTCCGCACGCTGCGCGACGAAGCGTATCGCGCGAGCGTCGAGCTTTCCAAGGAGCGCGGCCCGTTCCCGGAGTTCGTCGCCGAGAAATACCTCGAGCGCCCGTTCATCAAGCGCCTCCCCGACGACATCCGACAGGGGATCCGCGAACACGGTATCCGTAACTGCTACCTGCTCACGCAGGCGCCGACCGGCACGACGTCGCTCCTGGCCGGCGTGAACAGCGGCATTGAACCGTACTTCGACTTCGATTACCTCCGTAGCGACCGCACCGGCGACTACAGCGTCACGTCCCAGTGGGCCGACATGTACACCAGTGGCAACCGCCCCGAGTGGCTGGTCTCCTCGAACGATGTCACGCCCGAAAACCACGTCCACGTCCAGGCCGCGGCGCAGAAGTACAACGACTCCTCGATCTCGAAGACGGCGAACGCGCCGCATGACCACACCGTCGAGGATGTCGAGCGCCTCTATATGCTCGCGTACGACGAGGATTTGAAGTCGATTTCGTACTACCGCGATGGTTCGCGCGAAGAGCAGGTGCTCTACCACAAGGAGTCCCCGGCGGATGCGGCCTCGGCGATTGCGGCGGCGGAGGAGCTGCTGGGGAAGCACATGGGTCCGGTGCGCCGCAAGCTGCCCGACGAGCGCCAGGCGATCACCCACAAGTTCCGCGTGGGCGAGCAGGAAGGCTACATGACCGTCGGCATGTTCGACGACGGCACGCCCGGCGAGGTGTTCATCAACGTGAACAAGCAGGGCTCGACGGTCAGCGGGCTGATGGACACGGTGGCGATGCTCACCAGCTACGCGCTGCAGTACGGTGTGCCCATCAGCGAACTCGCGAGCAAGCTACGCAACACGCGCTTCGAACCCAGCGGCCCGACCGCCAACAAGCAGATCCCCATCGCGACCAGCATCGTCGACTACGTCTTCCGCTACCTGGAAATGAAGTTCGACGCGGCCAACGCGCCCGTCCAGCCGACGCTCATCCCCGCCGACGAGATCGCGCCCAGCACCCATGCCAACGTGAATGCGAAGCACGCCTCGGACTCAGTCGCGAGCGGCGTCGGCTGTCCCGAATGCGGCGCCGTGCTGTATTACGCGGAGGGGTGCCTGATCTGCCACAACTGTTTCTATAACAAGTGTGGGTGAGGGGGGAGAGAAGTGTCGTTCATGCGTCGAAGGAGTCTAGCTATGTCCAGGTTTGACCCGTTTGCCGGTCACGAGAACGTCGCAGAGTTCGTACTCATTTGCCCAGAATGTGGCGACCCATACAACCATCACGGAGATGCGCGGATATTCCAAAGATCGAAAGGGCAACACATTCATCGAATGGTCCGCAGATGAAGAGCACCGCACAATCGGCGACAGCTCCTAAACGCAGATTCGACCGAACAGGATAGTCCGACCCACACGACCGCCGCCCGCTCCCTGACCGTCGCGGTACTGTGTGACCACGCGCGGTGATGGCCGGCTAACGGTACCGCGACCGTGAGGGAGCGGGCGACCGTGATTACCCGATGATGGCGATGGCAGCGGCGGGTACATCCACCAGGCATCTCACGGAAGCGGCGGCCCCTGGCCTTCGAGGACGTACACGCACGCATCGTGCACAGATCGCTCAGTCCACAGGTAGCGCGTGCTTCCATGGCGTGACCATGCCTTCGTGCCATGCGGCAATGCTCCTGAGGCCACCATCGCGCGGGTGGCCCACGACTTGAACGTGTTCATCACGAACTCCGGCGTGACCTCGGCTGCCGCGACGACAACGTGCACGTGGTTCGTGCGGACGTTCGATGCGAGCAGCGTCCAGCCTTTGTGCTGGCAGACCTCAAACAAGGATGTGGCGATTGCTGTGCGGCGTGGTCGGTCGAAGGTGATCGGCTGCGTCTTCAGCAGCGACGCCTCCATGAGTTCCAGCGACTTGTCGGTGGCTACCGGGGCCGACCCGTACCCACGGTGGCCGGAGTCCACGGAACCACGCTCATCGCCGTGCAGCCATGTCCCATACCCGCGCATGGTGATCAGGTAGGCAAGGACGTGCCCCATCGTCGATAGTCTACAGGACGTGACGTGGCCTGCTCCCGACGCTGATGCGTGATGCCGCATCGGGGACTACGTGCTGCTGTGTTCCAAGTCGACGCCGCCCGCTCCCTGACAGTGACGGTACTGACTATCCCGGCCAGCAATCAGCTCTGGTTGAACCGCGGCTCCCGCTTCTCCAGGAACGCCGTCACAGCCTCGCGATGATCCGGGAGCCGGCGCGCTATCTGGTCGCGGAGGAGTTCGCGCTCCATGACGGCGTCGAGGTCGGGGTCCAGCGGGTTACGGGCTAACAGCTCCTTGATCATCATCACGGCCTGCGAGGGGTTGTTGGCAATCTCGGACGCACGTTCGAAGGCGGTGTCGAACAGCTCTTCGGGCGGCGTCACCGCCGAGATGAGCCCCATCCGGAGCGCTTCGTCGGCAGGCACCATGCGGCCGCTCAGACACATGTCCGTCGCGTGGCCGAGGCCAACGATTTGCGCCAGCAGCCGCGTCGAGCCGAGTTCCGGCATGAGGCCCATCTTGATGAACCGGATGCTCAGCTGCGCGCTGGTCGACGCGATGCGCATGTCGCACGGCAGGATGAGCGTGAGCCCGATGCCCACGGCGTAGCCGTTGATGGCTGCCACGCTCGGCTTCGAGCGTCGCAACAGCTGCGTGATTGGCGCCCCGCCGCGCCGCAACGTCTCGCCCGAACCTTCGGTGTTCACCTGCGCCCGCTGCGCGAATCCGCCCATGTCGGCGCCGGCGCAAAACGCCCGGCCCGTCCCCGTGAACAGGATCGCGCCGACCTCGGGGTCATCGTTCCAGCGCTCCACCTGGTCCGTGATCTCGCGGCCCATCTGGTCGGTCCAGGCGTTGAGCTTCTCCGGGCGGTTGAGCCGGATGATGCCGACTCGGTCGCGTGTCTCGGTGATGATCTGTTCGCAGTCCATCGGATCATTCCTCCCGCAGTGCACCGCCGTCCGTTGGCCTCGAATGCTCCAGACGGGCCGGCGCCACCGTTGGCCGGATACTACTCCTCTCGTGGAGCCCCGGCATCCGGCGAGGGGCGCCGGCGGACGGCATTGCCTTGCCCGCTGCTACACTGGATCCACAGAGAGGTGTCACGTGGCCAAACAGAAGCCCAACAGTCACAAGCAGGGCGGCAAGTCCGACGCCGGGAACACGGGTAAACCGGTCTCACGCAACGACAAGCCGCTTCGCGGTTCATCGGTCCCACAGAGTCAGCGCAAGGGCGGCCGGTAGGCGGTCGTCAGAGGTCAGGCACCGGCCTGGCGACCACCAACTACCGGCTCACGACTATCCTCACCGCTCGACGAGTTGCGTCAGCACACCGCCCGTCACCGACGGGTGGATGAACACCTGGCCTTTCACCGGATTGCCCGGCCCCGGGTCCCCAACGAGGCGGATGCCCTTTTCGCGCAGTTCGTTCAACGTCGCCTCAAGGTTGTCGACCTTCATCGCCACGAGGTGCACGCCCTCGCCGAGGCTTTCGAGGCGCTTCGCTATGGGCCCCTGGTCGCCGATGTTCGACACGAGTTCGATGTACGAATCGTCGAAGCGGAAGAACGCCATCTTCATACCGGCGGCCTCGGCCTCCGAGCGGTCGCTCGGGCCGGTGCCGTAGATGCTCTCGTACCGTCCGATGGCGGCATCGAGATCCTTGACTGCGATAACGACGTGGTCGACGCCTTTGAACATGGGTTGTAGCTCACTTTCTGAGTGTTTGAAGGGAGGGATACCGAAGGTCGCGCGCCGTCAGCTGAGGTGCTTTTCGTAAAAGGCGAGCACCTTCTTCCAGCTGTCGACCGTCTGCTCGGGACGATACCCCGGTGACGGGTACGCCCAGAAGCCGTGGCCAGCGCCGTCGTAGCGGTAGAACTCGTAGTCCTTGCCGTTCGCCTTCAGCGAGTCTTCGATCTTGTCGACCTCGGCCGGCGTCGGGAACTGGTCATCATTGCCGAAGATGCCCAACAGCGGCACGCGGATGTCTTTCGTCGCTTCGAATGGGGAGATGGGCCGAATGTCGCTAACGGGGAAGCGCTCTTCAGGGATGACCGCACCGCCCCAACAGTCGACGGCCGCGTCGATCTCCTCGACTTGCGACGCGGCGAGGTACGCCTGCCGCCCGCCGGAGCAGAACCCGATGCACCCGGCCTTGCCGTTGCTCGTCGGCAGCGATTTCAGGTAGCGCGCGCTGGCAGCGATGTCTCCCATGGCCTGCGGGTCGGGCGGGCCCCACGTTTTGAACATCTCGGTGCGCAGTTGTTCTTCACTGGCGGGCCCAAGGCGGCAGAACAGGTGCGGCGCGATGGCGTTGTAGCCGGCATCAGCGAATTTGCGGACCACCTCACGCGTCCACGCGTCCCACCCGGGGAGGTGGTGGATGACCACAACGCCGGGGTAGTTGCCCGGGTCGCTTGGACGCGCCGTGTAGGCCTCGATCTCGTCGCCATTGTGGCCGGCGAGGGTGACGTGTTCGGTTACGGTATTGAAGGTTGGCATGGAGCGATCACCTTGGAGTTCGCCTCGCAGGTCCATGAGGCGGATTTGCCCGGCCATCCTGTCATCTGAGGGGCGGGGTTGGCAACTGGTAGACGCCAGGTGGGCCGGCAGGCGAGCCCGTGTGCTGGACTGTGCGGAAGTGCCTGCCCGATGGGCTGTCCGACCGCTCGGGTATCGCCACGGTGCTGACAGGCCGCGCTGGCGTCGCGGTCCTTTGCCGCTGCGCCTATCGAATAACGCAGCGGAAGCCGAGTAGCGCAGGCAGTAGTTCGGCGCGCAGAGGTGCGAGCCACCCTTGATCACGCGGCGCGGGATGTGCGCGCCGCCCGGGTCCGAGGTGTCGAAGCTGCTATCCGCGGAAAGAACGCGCGGGTTCTCCGGCACGCAGCAGGCGTGCGCCGCCGCGCCCTCGTGCGTCTGTGTGTAGAAATCACACGTCCACTCCCAGACGTTGCCGGCCATATCGAAGAGGCCGTACCCATTCGGCCGGAACGAGCCCACAGGGGCCGTGCCCTCGTGCCCATCCAGCATAAGGTTCTCCCACGGGAATTCGCCCTGCCACGTGTTCGCCATCATCTTGCCGCCGGGCGCGAACTCGTCACCCCAGCAATACGTTGCCCCTTCAAGGCCGCCGCGCGCCGCGAACTCCCACTCAGCCTCCGTGGGCAACTCCTTGCCCGCCCATTCCGCGTAGGCAGCGACGTCTTCCCAACACACCTGGACGACCGGGTGACGCTCCTTGCCGCCCGTATTCGAACGGGGGCCCCCGGGGTTACGCCAGTTCGCACCGGGCACGTAGCTCCACCAGTTGCGCATCTTCGTGAGGTCCACCGGCCCGCGGGTGCGATGGAACACAAGCGCGCCCGGCACCAGCAGTTTCGGGTCGGCATTCGGGTAGTAGGCCGGGTCGAGCGGCCGTTCGGCGACCGTCACATAGCCCGTGTCCTTTACGAACCGCCGGAACTCAGCCACCGTGACGGTGTGCTCGTCCATCCAGAAGCCATCCACCTGCACGCGGTGCGGCGGTCCTTCCTCCGGGTAATCCGCGAAATCGGAGCCCATCGTGAACTCGCCGCCCGGGATCCAGGCCATGTTCTTCGCCGGCGGCGCCGAAGGTGGTGTAACTGTCATGGAAGCAGCAGGCCCGGGCACATCGGCGGGCAGAGCATCGTTGGAGCGGGCGAAGGGAATCGAACCCTCGTCTCAACCTTGGGAAGGTCGCGTTCTGCCATTGAACCACACCCGCGTGCGCTGACAGCGTATCATCCGGTCACGACAGATACCACGATTGAGGAGCCACTTGTGCCGATATCCAGGGAGCTGGCGCTTACGCCAGAGCAGCTCGACGAACTCATGCTTAGCAGTTGGAACATGCGCATCGCCACCATCGGGCCCGGCACGCGCATCAACCTCACACCACTCTGGTTCGGCTGGGCGGGCGGCAACATCTACACGTTCTGCCGCGGCCAGAAGATCGTGAACCTCCGCCGCAACCCCATCGCCACGGTGCTGGTTGACCGCAACGAACGCTTCCCCGAACTCCAGGGCGCCATGTTCCAGGGCCGCGCAGTGGTGCTCGAAGACGCCGCCGCGGAAGCGGCAGATGAGCACCTCGGCGAAATCCGCGAACAGATGGGCCGCAAGTACGCGGGCGGCCACGGCGGTCCCGCTGAGCCGCGCACCAACACCTCGACTGCTCGCGGACGCAACGGGCGCTGGGTGCGCTTCGAACCCACACAGATGGTCACCTGGGATAACTTCAAGTTAGCGAGCCTGCGCCGGTAGCTGCGGCTCGAACGTTGTGCACCTGTGAGGTTCCTGCAATGCCTCGGCGGCGCCTTGCACGGCTGCCTGCGCCACATGCACTTGACACTCGCGTATACTGGTTATCCAACCTGGGCCACAGGAGGATCGTATGTACGGCCATGTTGCCGACCTCCTCGCCGACAAGGGCAGGCAGGTCTATACAGCGCGCAAGAGCGTCACCGTCCACGAAGCCGTCCGCGAGATGAACCGCAAGCGTGTCGGGGCGCTCGTGGTCATTGATGACCACCGACCCGTCGGGATCTTCACCGAGCGCGACGTGATGCGGCGCATCGTCGATGAAGACCGCGACCCTGCGCTCACCCTGATCGTCGAAGTCATGACCCCCGACCCGGTCACCGCCACCTCATCCATGTCCGTCGAAGATGCGATGGCGCTCATGACGGCGCGAAGGTTTCGCCACCTCCCCGTCATGGAGGAGGGCGCCCTCATTGGGATAGTCTCGATCGGCGACCTCATGCGGTGGGTCACGCTCCACCAGGCCGAACACATCGACCGCATGGCCGAGTACATCACCGGCCGCGCCTAGCAGCCTGCGCCGCGGAACAAAAAAACCGCCGCCCCTGTTGGGGCGGCGGCACGTGAATGCGCGGAATAGACAGCCGGCCGGCGGGCTGGCGCGTGCGGGCCTATGCGGCTACGCGGTGCTCTTCGTTCGTGATGAAATCACCGTCCGAGAGCCAGTTCTTGAACTCTTTGGTTGCGCCGCAAATCTTGCAGACGCCCTGGCTCATCGGGCCGCTTGGCTCATCAATGCGCCAGCGATGACCGTGGTCAGCCACCGGGGCTTCTGTGCGCGTCTTCAACGTCGCGCAGGGCTCGTTGTCGGTCGTCGTCAACGCCGCGTCGACCAGCTTCTTTGGACCGCTCGCCAACCCGTCGAACCCCTACTGCCCGGCGACGGCGTACGTCAACACGCAGTGCCAGTCGGTCGACGCCAA